>JBIIBV010000032.1:0-18513 GCA_044239195.1 Sphingobacteriaceae bacterium
AAGCTCGTTATTATCCTGAGAACTTTCTTAGAGGTGTGGTGTTGAAGCACGCTCTCGTAGATTGATTGTTAATTAATTGATCATTTATCATAAAAAGGCCGACTTATCCTCGGCCTTTTTTTATTGTATGCTGTGTAATTGGCAAACATTATCGCATCTTTGCCTTTTAATTCCGACTGCTTTTTGGCTATGCAAATCACACCATCCGACTTAGGCGAACAATACGAACTAGCTGTTTTTGGCGCCCGGGTTCATAATCTAAAAAACATCGATGTTTCTTTCCCAAGAAATAAATTGGTGGTGATTACTGGTTTGAGTGGTAGCGGAAAATCATCACTGGCTTTTGATACCATTTATGCCGAAGGGCAACGTAGGTATATGGAAACCTTTAGCGCCTACTCCCGTCAATTTATGGGAGGCATGGAGCGCCCAGATGTGGATCAAATTACTGGCTTAAGTCCGGTAATTGCCATTGAGCAAAAAACCACCAGCAAAAACCCACGGTCTACTGTGGGTACCATCACCGAAATTTACGATTTCATGCGTTTGCTTTTTGCTAGAGCGGGAGAGGCATATTCCTATGTGTCGGGCAAAAAAATGGAGCGGATGTCTGATGATCAGATTTTGCAAAACATTCTGAAGCAATTTGACGGACAGGCCATTAGCATATTGGCTCCTGTAATTAAAGGTAGAAAAGGGCATTATAGAGAACTGTTTGAGCAAATTCGGAAACAAGGTTATTTGAAAGTTCGGGTAGATGGCGAAATTTTAGACATTACGCCCAAAATGCAAGCCGATAGATATAAAATTCACGATATTGAAATTGTAGTTGACCGCTTGTTAGTATCCGAAGCAGATGCAACTCGTTTGGCTACCTCAATTCGTACCGCTTTAAAAGTTGGTAAGGGGATTATCAAAATAAGCGATAAGGGTAATAAGGAAATCTTTTTTAGCCGTTTTTTAATGGATGCCGAATCGGGAATTTCTTACGATGAACCGCAGCCCAATACCTTTTCCTTTAATTCGCCTTACGGTGCTTGTGAAAGCTGTAATGGTTTGGGTTATGTGGTAGAGGTTGATCAGCATTCGGTAATTCCGAACCCGAAGTTGAGTATCATGCAAGGTGGTTTGGCTCCTTTGGGCGAATACCGTGAAATTTGGGTATTTCAAATCTTAAAAGCGATTGCCAAATTTTACAATTTTTCGTTGGCCACGCCTTTAAAAGACTTGCCTCAAGAACTAATCGATATTATTTTAAATGGATCGGAAGATGTCATTCCGGTTTCGGTTGGTGCCAATTCATGGAATGTAAAAACCTATCAAATTACCTTTGATGGCATTATTAAACTCTTAGAAGAGCAAAGCGAACGCCGTGGCGAAGAGGCTTTGGCCGATTTAGAAAATTTCCGTTCTTTAAAAACTTGTCCAGTATGTGAAGGTGCTCGGCTGAAAAAAGAATCGCTGCATTTTAAAGTTGCCGGTAAAAATATTTACGAGCTAGCCAGTATGGATATTACCGAGCTAGCTGCTTGGTTTAGTGAAGTAGAAAGCCAACTTTCGGAACGCCAGTTGATTATTGGTAAAGAGATTTTAAAAGAAATTAGGGCTAGAATTAGCTTTTTGCTCGATGTGGGATTAACCTATCTCACCTTAGATCGTACGGCTAAAACTCTTTCGGGTGGCGAAGCACAACGTATTCGCTTGGCTACTCAAATTGGGTCGCAACTGGTAAATGTGCTCTATATTTTAGATGAGCCGAGTATTGGCCTGCATCAACGAGACAATAATCGTTTAATTACGGCCTTAAAGCAATTGCGTGATATTGGCAATACGGTATTGGTGGTAGAGCACGATAAGGATATGATTTTGGAGGCCGATTACGTATTGGATATGGGTCCGGCTGCCGGTATACATGGTGGCGAAGTGGTGGCACAAGGTACACCTGCAGAATTGCTTAAAAAACATACCACTACCACCGATTATTTAAATGGAACAAAAGCCATTGCCGTGCCTAAAACCAGAAGAGCTGGCAACGGAAAATCAGTAGTGCTAAAGAAAGCTAGCGGCAATAACCTTAAAAATGTAACGGCGCATTTTCCGTTGGCTACGCTTACCTGCGTAACGGGTGTTTCGGGCAGTGGTAAATCTACCTTAATTGCCGAAACGCTTTACCCCATTTTAAATCATCATTTTTTTAGGGCAAAAAAGAAACCGATGCCTTTTGCAGCTATTGAAGGCTTGGAGCATATAGATAAAGTAATTGAGATTGATCAAACACCTATTGGGCGTACGCCTCGTTCCAATCCGGCTACCTATACGAGTGTGTTTTCTGATATCCGTAATTTATTTGTAGCCCTGCCCGAAGCTAAAATTAGAGGCTATAAGCCCGGCCGTTTCTCTTTCAATGTAAAGGGGGGTCGTTGCGAAACCTGTCAAGGTGCCGGTTTAAAAATTATTGAAATGAACTTTTTGCCCGATGTGCAAGTGCCTTGCGAAGAGTGTGGTGGTAAACGCTATAATCGCGAAACCTTGGAAGTGCGTTATCGTGGTAAATCTATTAGCGATGTGTTGAATATGAGTATTGAAGAGGCCGTGCCTTTTTTTGAACCTATTCCAGCAATCTATCGTAAAATTAAAACCCTGCAAGATGTAGGCTTGGGCTATATTACGCTTGGGCAATCGTCTACCACCTTATCCGGAGGGGAGGCTCAACGGGTAAAATTAGCCACCGAATTATCTAAAAAAGATACGGGGAACACCTTCTATATTTTAGATGAACCTACTACGGGCTTACATTTCGAGGATATTCATGTATTGTTGGGTGTATTAAACCGCTTGGTGGATCATGGCAATACCGTATTGGTAATTGAGCATAATTTAGATGTGGTGAAAGTAGCCGATTGGGTACTCGATTTAGGGCCGGAAGGTGGTTCTGGTGGTGGCCAAATATTGTTTGAAGGTACGCCCGAAGGCTTGGCCGCTTGTGCCAAAAGTCATACAGGAAAGTACTTAAAAGCCGAATTAAAAATCAAATAAATGCTTTTCGGCATGGTAGGAAGAACGCACCAATGGTCCGCTTTCTACATATTTAAAGCCCATTTTTAGGCCTAATTCCTTGTACTTATCAAATTGTTCGGGTCTAATCCAATCTACTACTGGATGATGGTTGCGGGTAGGCTGTAGGTATTGGCCCAAGGTTAAAATATGCACCCCGGCTTTCACTAAATCGGCCATAGCCTCTAGTACATCTTCTTCGGTTTCGCCCAAGCCAAGCATAATGCCCGATTTGGTACGGACGCCTGAGGCAGAAATTCTACTTAAGCATTCTAAACTACGGTCGTATTTGGCTTGTATGCGTACTTCTTTGGTTAAACGGCGTACGGTTTCTAAATTATGTGAAACTACTTCTGGTCGAACGGCCAATAATCGATCTAAATTCTCCCAAATACCTTTAAAATCAGGAATAAGTGTTTCTAGCGTGGTTTCTGGACTCTCTCTGCGGATGGCTAAAATGGTTTCGGCCCAAATGGTAGACCCTCCATCTTTTAAATCATCACGATCAACAGAGGTAATCACACAGTGTTTTACTTGCATCAGTTTTACTGATTGCGCCACTCGGTTGGGTTCATCGGTATCTACGGCTAAAGGTCTGCCAGTAGCTACGGCACAAAAAGAGCAAGATCGGGTACAAATATTTCCCAATATCATGAAGGTTGCCGTGCCAGCACCCCAGCATTCGCCCATGTTGGGGCAATTGCCACTTTCGCAAATGGTATGTAATTTGTGTGTATCTACCAAGCTGCGAACATGTGCATATTCTTTACCAACTGGTAATTTTACACGTAACCAATCTGGTTTACGTGGACTTTCGTTGGCAGGAATAACCGGTAGTTCGATCATGGAACAAAAATACATATTTTGCCTTATATAGCTTGTTAACTCGTCATTGGAGTTTCATTTTTTGCTAACTTGCGGTATAAAAATAACTTATGGCTATAGTAGAAACGGTTTATGTTGGCGAATTGCGCACGCAAGCCACCCATGTTCGTTCTGGAAATCAATTAATAACGGATGCTCCTTTAGATAATCATGGCAAAGGTGAAGCCTTTTCGCCTACCGATTTATTGGCTACGGCTTTAGGTAGTTGTATGCTTACAGTAATGGGTATTGCTGCCGAAAAGTACGAGGCAGATTTAACCGGAACTACTTGTTCTATTATTAAAATCATGGCCGAAAATCCACGTAGAGTGGCTGAGGTGCAAATCACTTTTAATTTCCCGAAGAGAGACTTTAGTGATAAAGTGAAAACTGTTTTAGAGCGGGCTGCGCACACCTGTCCGGTTTCTAAGAGCTTACACCCCGATTTGGTAGAAACCTTGGTATTTAATTGGGCTTAAGCGATTTGTTCGGCCAATTCTTCTGCAGAAATTTCTCCGTGGGTAGCCTCAAAAATGCATTCACCATTATTAATTAACAGTATTTGCGGCGATTGGTGTGGAACCTGAAATACCTCGGTTATGGCGTTAGAAATTTCTCGGTAGTTTAATAAATCTAGGTAATATGCCGGAATATCGGTAGGGATAACAGCACTTTCTAATTCTAATTTCTTTTTAGCCATTAAACTAATAGAGCAACGGGTGCTGTGCTTAAAAATTATACTGTAACCCGTATGTGTTTTTATACTGTTTAGCTCTGCTAAAGAAGTGAGGTGTTGCCAGTTCATGGACGAATTAACGGCCTCTCTTACTAGGATAAGAACTGTAAGCCGGGCAAAGTTTGCTTGAGCAAGCGCTTAACATGCTGGTACTTACGGCAAGGACAACTAAAACAATCAGCAATTTTCTCATGGTGTTTTAAATCTTAGGTAAACTTATCTCTTTTTATCAAAAAACGCAAGTTTTTAAGCATTTTATAAACAAGAACGTGTTTAAACAAAAAAACTTATCAGCTTGCTGATAAGTTTTTTAAGAGGGTGATAAGCAAATTACTGTTGCGCTTCTACACGAGCAATTAATGACTCAATGGTAGCTGCTTCGGCACTTTGAGTATAGTTTTCTTTAATTTTTTTGTAGGCTTTTAATGCAGCATCAAAATCTTTTTGTTGCTCATATACCAAACCTAATTTTTTTAAGAAAAGTGGGGTAGTAAACTCATTGGTGCTTTTCCCGGCTGCTTTTTTGTAGTAGGTAGCGGCATTATCGTAATCTTTTAATTCGCTATATGCATCGCCCAACATACCCAATACCAATGGATCGATAATTGGACTTCCTGTGCTGCTGTAATTTCCTAAAGCCTCTACTGCCTTTTCGAATTCTCCTTTTTTAAGGTATAAACCTCCTAAGTAGGCATTGGCAATGTTTGCAGATTTGGTGCTTGTATACTCTTCTGCAATTTTTTCGAAACCAGGGTATGAACCATCGCCTTTAATTGCTTTATCGCTCAACGAATCGGCAGTTGCATATTGCTCTGCTTTAAACATTTCGTTTACCGCTTTCTCTGCACGAGGTGCTAAATAAAATTTTTGGTAGCCAACGTATAAAAGTGCTAGCCCTAAAATGGCACCACCAATAATAAGTAGACTTTTGCTATTTTCTTGAACAAAAGATCCGGTTGCCTTTTCTTCTGTTGCGGATACTTCCGGAGTTGTTTTTTGTTTACTTGACATGCTTTATAAAATTTTGAAGAAGCAAAAATACAGTTTTACCCATAAGTATCAACAATTTAAATTTTTACGCTTATTTTTTTCGAGTACAAGCTTTAAAAAATAGAAAATGGTACCTTTGATTTCTCTTAAAAATTATGTGGTTACAGCGTTTATCTTTTATTGGTTTTAAAAATTACGAAGAAGCTAGTTTGGCCTTTTCGCCAACAATAAACGCTTTTACGGGCAATAATGGAGCAGGTAAAACCAATTTACTCGACGGCATACACTACCTGTCCTTGTGTAAAAGTTATTTTAATCCGATAGATACCCAACAAATTAAACAGGGTGCCGATTTTTTTATGATTCAAGGTGATTTTGAGTTGGCGGGTAAAAAAGAGGTGATCGCTTGTTCTTTGAAGCGTAATCAGAAAAAACAATTTAAACGGAACAAAAAAGAATATCCAAGGTTGGCAGATCATGTAGGAATTTTTCCTTTAGTGATGATTTCGCCATATGACGTGAGCATTGTAATGGAGGGAAGTGAGGAGCGCAGAAAATTTTTAGACAATGCCATTAGCCAAACCGATAGGCAATATTTAGACGAAGTGATACAGTATAATAAATGCTTGGCCAACCGCAATGCGCTGCTCAAACAAATTGCACATAATGGCGCTTACGACCCCACTTTATTAGAAATTTACGATGAACAGTTGGCGTCCTTAGGGACTAATATTTTTACCAAGCGCCAAAAATTTATGGAAATGTTTGAGGAAGTGTTTAATCAACATTATTCTTTTTTAAGCGACGATGCTGAACGAGTATCGCTGGTGTACGAATCGCAATTAAACTACGACAGTTTAGTCAATTTGCTTAAAAAGCATGTAGAAAAAGATAGGGTGCTAGAGCGTACCAATGCCGGCGTGCATAAAGACGATTTGGTGTTTAGTATTCACGGCATGCCGCTTAAAAAGTTTGGTTCCCAAGGCCAACAGAAATCTTTTTTAATTGCGTTAAAATTAGCCCAATATACGTATTTAAAGCAGCAAAAGGGTTTTGAGCCCATTTTATTGCTCGATGATATTTTTGATAAACTAGATGATTTGCGCACCAAAAAACTGATGAAAAAAGTGTCTGACCATGATTTTGGTCAAATTTTTATCACCGATACGAGCGCCGAGCGTATTCAAGCTATTTTTGATGAAATTGGCGAACAGGTGCGTATTTTTAACGTAGAAAATGGCCAGGTGAGCCAAAAAGATGCGTAAACCCAACGATAAATCAATAAAAGAAGCCATGGATCAGTTGTTGCAGGTATATAAACTGCAGCAAAAATTCGATGAAACAGCCCTTATTGCTGCTTGGCCCGAAATGATGGGGGTGGCTATTGCCAACCGAACCAAAGAACTCTATATCCGCCAGAAAAAATTATTTGTACGAGTAGAATCGTCGGTAATTAAAAATGAACTGATGATGATGCGCTCTCAAATTATCGAAAAAATGAACGAGCGGGCTGGGGCAGAAGTGATTGTAGAAATCGTATTGTTATAAAAAAAGCCCCCTGAATTCAGGGGGCTTTTTTGTAAGGCTAAGTTCGACTAGAAGCGTTCGAAAGCTGAGAAGAAAAAGTTTCCTTCAATGGCTGCGTTCTCGTCAGAATCAGATCCATGAACCGCATTGGCATCAATAGATTTCGCGTATTTATTACGAATAGTACCTGCATCGGCTTTAGCCGGATCGGTATTGCCAATTAATTTTCTAAAGTCTTCAATGGCATTTTCTTTTTCTAAAATGGCCGCCACAATTGGTCCAGATGACATAAAATTTACTAATTCGCCATAAAACGGACGCTCTTTATGCACTGCATAAAACTCACCAGCTTTTTCTGCACTTAAATGCGTGTATTTTAACGCGATGATTTTAAATCCGCCTGCTGTAATATCATTCAAAATAGCACCAATATGTCCGTTTTTAACGGCATCGGGCTTAATCATTGTAAAAGTTCTATTTGTTGCCATGTTATTTAATTTTGGCGCAAAAATACGCCTTTAGTCGGTAATTACCTACCGAGATGTAAAAATTAATTATCATTTAATTTCAGTCTAACTGAATTTAAGCGCTATAAATTGCGCTATGCTGCAGCTTTTTAATAGATTTGCACCAACATACACACATGGTAAATATAGCTGCATTAAAAACACTTTTGGCCGAGCCCAAAAACATTGTCATAACTACCCATCATAAGCCCGATGGCGATGCCATGGGTTCTTCTTTGGGTTTATACAATTATTTGCTACAAAAGGGGCATCATGTGCATGTAATTACCCCTACAGATTATCCGATATTTTTACATTGGTTGCCCAATAATGGCGAAGTGCTCATTTATACTGATAAAGTAGCCGAGAGCAAGCAATTGGTAGCCGATGCCGATTTAATTTTCTGTTTAGATTTTAATGCCTTATCTCGTATTAATGAATTGGGAGAATGTGTGGCGGCATCGGCTGCTAAAAAAGTGATGATTGACCATCATTTAGACCCCGAAGATTTTGATGATTATAGATTTTGGAATGTAAATGCCTGCTCTGCCGCCCAATTGGTGTACGAGTTTATTGTAGACTTTATGGCTGAGCCTGAGCTTATCAATAAAGATGTGGCCAATTGTTTATATACCGGCATAATGACTGATTCGGGTTCGTTCCGTTTCCCAAATACTACTGCTGCTGTACACCGTATTGTAGCCCATTTAATTGAAAATGGTGCAGAAAATGCTCGTATTCACCAATTGGTATACGATACCTCTACCGAAAGTCGCTTGAAATTTTTAGGCCATTGTTTAAGCAACCGTTTACAGGTGTTTGAGGAATACAATACTTCCTTAATCACCGTTTCCAAAGAAGATTTGGCTATGTTTACCATTACCACTGGCGATACCGAAGGTTTGGTAAACTACGGGTTAGCTATTAACGGCATCCGATTAGCAGCCCTTATTATTGAACGCCCAGATCGGGTAAAACTATCGCTACGTTCTACTGGCGATTTTCCTGCAAACGAAATTTGTAAGAAATATTTTAATGGAGGTGGACACCGCAATGCAGCTGGTGGCGCTTCCGACGATTCGTTTGAAAAAACTATTGAAACCTTTAAAACTTTATTACCAACGTATAAAACCTTATTATTGCAATAAATTATATCTTAAAACAAATGAAAAAACCCTTAGTATTATTAAGCCTTTTGGCGCTAGCACTTAGTGCATGTACACGATTTAAAACCGGAGATGGCGGTTTACAATACGCTATTCATACCGATAAAGATGGTCCAACTATTCAAGAAGGCGACTTTTTTGTAGTTTCTGGAACGCAAAAAACAGAGAAAGATTCGGTATTATTTAGTACCGATGATACCGGTCGTCCAGCATTTTTATCTGCCCAAAAATCACAATTTAAAGGCGATTTGTTTAGTGCATTTGCCATGTTGAGCGAAGGCGATAGTGCTACATTTAAAATCAATTTAGATACCCTTGCCTTGAAAACAGGTCAACCAAAACCACCCTTTGCGAAAGACGATCATTTCTTAATTTTCTCTGTAAAAATTGAAAAGGTAATTCCGAAAGGCAAATTAGACGACCAAACGTTTACCAACCAAATTAACGAATACATAAAGAAAGATATTGAAGTAATTAAAAAAGCTGAACCAGCAAAAGTAAAAACCTATGTTGCTGCTAAAGGTTTAAAACTTACTACTACCGCTTCTGGCTTGGCCTATCAAATTACCAAAGCGGCAACTGGCGAAAAAGCAGTAGCCGGCGATAGCGTGGTAGTAAATTATGTGGGTAAATTTTTAAGCGATAAATTGTTTGATACCAATATTGCTGCCGAGGCAAAAAAAGCAGCTAAATTTATCCCAGGCCGCCCTTATGAACCACTTAGAACAGTTGTGGGTATGCAGAAAAGTATTCCTGGTTTCGACGAAGCCTTGATGACCTTCCCAGCAGGAACCAAAGTAACCGTAGTTATGCCATCATCATTAGGTTATGGCGAACAAGGAAGTCAACTCATTCCACCTTTTACCCCATTGGTATTCGACTTAGAAATTTTAAAAGTAATTAAAGCGACCGCTGAACCTGCACCAGCCGTTGCACCTAAAAAATAATGTATTGAATTTATAGAAAAGCCCTTCCGATTTTCGGAAGGGCTTTTTTTATGTAGTTTTGTGCCATGGTTCTTACCGATACCCACACCCATTTATATTACGAAACAGACCCAGAGGCTTTAGCGGCGCTCATGCAACGCTCTTTGGATAATCGGGTTTCTCGTTTGTTTTTACCCAATGTAGATTTGGCTTCTATTCCCTTGGTGATGAACTTGGCTGCCTTATATCCCGAACATTGTTTTCCGATGTTGGGTTTGCATCCTTGCGATGTAAAAGAAACGTATAAAGAAGAATTAGCCAGTATTTATGCCGCTATTCCGGCGCAAAAAATTTATGCCATTGGTGAAATTGGCATCGATTTATATTGGGATAAAACTACGCAAAGAACACACCAACTAGAAGCATTTGAAACCCAAATTAATTGGGCAAAGGATTTAAATTTGCCTATTGTTATTCATTGCAGAGATGCCTTCGATGAAGTATATGCCGTACTTTTAAAACACCGCGATGAAAAGCTAAGAGGCATTTTTCACTGCTTCACCGGCAACTTAGATCAAGCCAAAAAAATCATCGACTTAGGTTTTTATTTGGGCATTGGTGGCGTGGTTACTTATAAAAACGCTGGTTTAGATTCCGTAGTAGCACAGATTCACCTCGACCACTTGGTACTCGAAACCGATTCGCCCTACTTACCACCAGTACCTTTTAGAGGGAAACCGAATGAGAGTAGTTACTTGGTACACATTGCCCAAAAAGTAGCCGATTTACATCAAATTAGTATAGTAGAACTAGCACGCATTACCACCGAAAATTCTACAAAAATATTTGGCATTTAGTTGCGATATTTGTTAAAAAAAACCATGGCCAATATCTTAATCATATACACCGGCGGAACCATTGGCATGGTGAAAGATAAAAAAAGCGGTGTACTCTTACCCCTAAATTTCGATCATATAAAACACAATGCGCCCGAGTTGGAGCGTATGGAGCATCGCCTAACGGTACATTCATTTAACCCCATTATTGATTCGTCGGATATGAACCCCAAAATTTGGGTTGCCTTAGCCGAACTTATCGAAAAAAATTACCACCAATACGATGGCTTTGTGGTGCTACACGGCTCCGATACCATGGCCTTTACTACCTCGGCATTAAGCTTTATGCTCGAAGGTTTGGCTAAACCCGTGGTGTTTACCGGATCGCAATTGCCTATTGATGAAATTAGAAACGATGCCCGTGAAAACTTAATTACCGCTATTTTAATTGCATCCGAGAAATTCGAAGAGCAAGCCGTAGTACCCGAAGTCTGCATCTTTTTCGATTACCAATTGTTACGAGGCAACCGAGCTACCAAATACAATTCGGCCAAATTCGAGGCTTTTCAATCGCCAAACTATCCTTTATTGGCCGAAGCTGGCGTGCATATCGACTTTTTTAGCAATGCCATTGCCGTGCCTTTAGATAAACCGCTTAAAGTACACAAAGACTTCGATAGCTCGGTGGCTGTATTGAAATTATACCCAGGAATCAGTCAAAAAGTAGTCGATTCGGTGTTAGAATCTGATTGTAAAGCCATTATTATGGAAACATATGGATCTGGCAATACCACCACCGACCCGGTTTTTTTAGATTCTTTACGTCGTACCATTGCTCAAGGAAAACTCATTTTAGACATTTCGCAATGCCGAGGCGGATCGGTAGAATTGGGCCGCTACGAAACCAGTATTCAGCTTAAAGAAATGGGCGTGGTGAGCGGCTACGATATGACCTTTGAAGCCGCTGTGACCAAACTGATGTTCTTACTGGGTTCGGGTAAACCCATGGACGTGGTAGCCCGCCTGCTCGAATTAAATTTACGAGGCGAATTAACAGAAAATTAATACTTTTGTCATCCCCAAACGGAGAGATGTCAGAGTGGTCGAATGAGCCAGCTTGGAAAGCTGGTATACTCGTAAGGGTATCGAGGGTTCGAATCCCTCTTTCTCCGCCAGTTTCTACTAAAGCCATCGTTTTTAAACGATGGCTTTTTTGTTTTTTAAAGTCAACAAAACCAAAAAATAGCCCCCAATTTCGTAAGTTTGTAGAGCTGTAAAAGCCAATCTACACATGATTAAACTGGACGCACTTAAAAAACCCATTGCCGCCGAACTAAAAACTTTTGAGAAAAAGTTTAAAGAAGCAATGAAGACGACCACCCCACTGCTCGATAGAATTACCCGATATATACTCAAACGAAAAGGCAAGCAAATACGCCCCATGTTTGTACTATCGGCCGCTAATTTTTGTGGGGGCATTACCGAGGCAAGCTACCGTGGAGCAGCTTTGGTAGAATTGTTGCATACAGCTACCTTGGTGCACGACGATGTGGTGGATGATGCCTACCAACGAAGAGGTTTTTTCTCAATAAACGCCCTTTGGAAAAATAAAATTGCCGTATTGGTTGGCGATTATCTCCTGGCAAAAGGCCTATTGCTTTCTGTAAATAATGAAGACCATCGGCTGTTAAAAATTGTTTCAGAAGCGGTACAACAAATGAGCGAAGGAGAGCTTTTGCAATTAGAAAAAGCCCGAAAATTAGATATTGATGAAGCCGTTTATTTTGAAGTGATACGTAAAAAAACCGCTTCCTTAATTGCCTCCTGTTGTGCCTGTGGTGCCGCTTCGGCTGGGGCTCCGGAAGACGAAATAGAACGCATGCGTTTGTTTGGCGAAAAAATTGGCATCGCTTTTCAAATTAAAGATGATTTGTTTGATTTTGGATTTGACCAAATTGGCAAACCTTTAGGTATCGATATTAAAGAAAAGAAAATGACCTTGCCCTTGATTTATGCCTTGCAGCAAAGCAATCGCTCTGAAAAAAGACGCATCATCAACATCATTAAAAACAAAAATGATGAACCCAACCAGGTACAAATGGTAATCGATTTTGTGCGCCAAAGCGGCGGCTTGGCTTATGCCGAAACACAAATGAAACGCTACCAACAAGAAGCCTTCGATTTGATAGCCAATTTAGGTAGCGATACGCACCGTACCCATTTAGAAAGCCTGGTTCTTTATACCACTCAACGCACCAATTAATGCATTCAGAGTTCATCTTTTTTGCCTGCTTTTTGCTTTTTATTGGCTGTATGCTAGCCATAGATTTAGGCGTATTTAATAAAAAACAACATACGGTAGGTTTTAAAGAAGCGGCCATTATGAGTGCCATTTGGGTTTCTTTTGCTCTAGGTTTTTATGTTTTGCTCCTGCTAAAAGGCGATATGCTGCATCAAATACAATCTGCAGACCACTTGCAGCAAGTTACCAAACTATACGGCCAAACCATTCCTTCATATGTAGATGATTTTGGGAAGAGCTTGCAGTATTACCGACAAAATTTAGCGCTAGAGTTTATTACCGGTTATGTGGTGGAATACGCCCTTTCGGTAGATAATATTTTTGTTATGGTACTTATTTTTTCTGCTTTTTCGGTAGAAGAAAAGTATTACCACCGGGTATTATTTTGGGGGATTATTGGTGCACTTTGCTTGCGCTTTTTATTCATTTTTACAGGAGCGGTCCTCTTAGCTAAGTTTAGCTGGGTCATGTATGTATTCGGTGCCTTTTTAATTTATACCGGAGCAGCCATGTTTTTAGGCCGAGATGAAGATGAATCGTTAGACCCTGAAAATCACAAAGTGGTTAAGTTTGCAGCCAAGTATTTTCCGGTAGCAACAGAGTATGGCGGCGGTAAGTTTATTATTAAGCAAGCGGGAAAATGGTTTATTACGCCCCTATTTATTGTGCTATTGGTGGTAGAGTTTACCGATTTGTTATTTGCCGTAGATTCTATTCCAGCAATTTTTTCGGTTACCAAAGATCCTTATATCGTATTCTTTTCTAATATTTTTGCCATTCTGGGCTTACGATCGATGTTCTTTTTGCTGGTAAACATCATTCATAAATTTCAATACCTCAAAATCGGGCTTTCTATATTGCTGGTATTTATAGGATTTAAAATGTTAGCGCACCATTATTTAGTGCAAGTGGGATTTAATACCCTACATTCTTTGGTGGTTATTTTGCTTATTTTGAGTGCCAGTATAATCGCTTCTCTATTATTCCCGAAGAAAGAGAGCTAGAGTAATTTCAGAATTTCTTCCACATATTTCCGTTCGTTGGCCAAACGAGGAACCTTGTGTTGCCCGCCTAATTTTCCACGGTTTTTCATCCAGTTATAAAAGGTGCCGCTTGGGGCTTGGTGAATTTTAGGTAGGCCTAAGGCCATATCTTTATACCGCTTGGCATCGTAATCGGAGTTTAACTCCCGCAGATTTTGATCTAAAATTTCGGTGAAACGGCTGAGGTCTTTGGGTGCCTGTTCAAACTCAATAATCCACTCGTGGGCGCCGGCCTCATTCCCTTTAAAGTAAATAGGGCAGGCGGTATATTCTTTAATAGCACTAGTTGTTTCGGCACAAGCCTTTGCCAAGGCTTTTTCTGCATTGTCAATAATCAACTCTTCGCCAAAAGCATTTATAAAATGTTTGGTGCGCCCGGTAATTTGAATGCGGTAAGGCGATAATGACGTAAACTTAATGGTGTCGCCAATTTGGTAGCGCCACAAGCCAGCATTGGTAGAAATAATAAGCGCATAGTTTGTATCCAACTCTACCTCGTTTAAGCTCAGTGTTTTTGGTTGCTCGTCATCAATATGCTCCATGGGCAAAAACTCGTAGTAAATGCCGTAATCTAGCATCAGTAACAATTCCTCGGAATTGGGTAAATCTTGTATGCCAAAAAATCCTTCCGAAGCATTGTAGGTTTCCAGATAATACATTTGGTCTGATGGAATGAGTTGTTTGAACTGCTCTCGGTAAGGTGTGAAATTCACCGCACCATGAAAATACAATTCCAAATTTGGCCAAACTTCTAGCAAATTCGACTTGCCGCTTAACTCTAAAATACGTTTAGCAAGCACTACATTCCAAGTGGGCACTCCCGAAATATTGGTTACATTCACATCGAGTGTGGCTTGGGCCATTTTCTCAATTTTTTCTTCAAAATTTTCAAGAAGGGTAATCGATTGATCGGGGGTGCGGTAAAACTCGGCCCAAATGGGTAAATTTTTAATCAATACGGCCGATAAATCGCCGTAAGAGGCATCGGTATTGAGTTGATTCACTCGTGAACTCCCACCTAAAACCAGGCATTTTCCTGTAAAAATTTTACTTTCAGGACGGTTATTACAATAGATAGAAAGTAAGTCTTTGCCGCCTTTATAATGGCATTCTTCTAAGGATTCTTCACTTACCGGAATAAATTTACTACGGTCATTGGTTGTGCCCGACGACTTGGCAAACCATTTGATTTCGGAAGGCCACAATACGCCTTGTTCTCCGGCCAACATGCGCTCAATATAAGGTTTTAGGGTATCGTAGGTTTGTATGGGCACTCTATTCTTAAACTCGTTTGACGAGTTAATGTCGGCATAACCATAGCTTTTGCCCCACTCGGTATTTTTAGCGGTATCTACTAAATTATTTAGCCATTCTTCTTGTACCTCATGCGGATATTTCATGAAAAGCTCAATCTGATGCATGCGCTTTTTCATAATCCAGTTAAAGAAAGAGTTGACTAAAGTCATGCTGATTTTTACTAAACTTTCTTTCTGAGTTCGAAATTCTGGCCCAAATAAAATTTACGAGCCAATTCGTTGCTTGCAATTTCTTTAGGAGTACCGGTCAGCATAATTTTGCCTTCGGCAAGTAAGTAAGCCCTATCGGTGATAGACAATGTTTCTTGCACATTATGGTCGGTAATTAAAATACCAATGTTGCGCAATTTTAATTTGGCCACAATAGACTGAATTTCTTCTACCGCAATAGGGTCAACACCGGCAAAGGGTTCATCAAGTAAAATAAATTTAGGGTCGGCGGCCAATGCTCGGGCAATTTCGGTTCGTCTGCGTTCTCCTCCAGAGAGTAAATCGCCGCGATTTTTACGAACTTTTTCGAGGCTAAATTCTGCTATTAATTCTTCTAATTTGGCTTTTTGTTCTTCTTTAGAAAGCTCGGTCATTTCTAAAATGGCCATAATATTATCCTCTACCGTTAACTTTCTAAAAACCGAGGCTTCTTGCGCCAAATAGCCAATTCCCTTTTGTGCCCGGCGGTACATTGGATCTTCGGTAATGTCTTCATCTTCCAAATAAACATGGCCCTCGTTAGGTTTAATTAAGCCCACTATCATGTAAAAAGAAGTGGTTTTTCCGGCACCATTAGGCCCCAATAAACCTACAATTTCCCCTTGGGCAACTTCAAACGATACGTTGTTTACCACCGTTCGTTGCTTATATTTTTTTATAAGGTTTTCTGCTTTTAAAATCATAACACGTTGTTGCCCTCTAAAATACGAATGTCTTTTATGTTTAACTGAATGTTTCGTCGATCTTTCCAACTATTTTCTTCAATACTAAAACACATATCGAAGCTTTTGCTTCGTAATAGGGCTTCTTTGAGCTTTCCTAAACCAAATCCAATGCAATCGAAAACGTTCGAATCGCCCTGTTTTACCTGCATTTTTAAGTGTTTATCGCCCACTATGCCAATTGCACCAGCTAGTTCTACGCCGCATGCTATAAATACCGGCGACATGTTTTTGGGCCCAAAAGGTTCAAATTGAGAAAGAATGCGGAAAAATTTGGCATCTATTTGCGCTAAGTTTAGCTGAGAATCTATGCTAATTTCTGGCACCAATAATTCTTCCGAAATACTTGCCGAAACCACTTCTTCGAAACGTTGTTGAAAGGCCGGTACATTTTCCGCTTTCATGGTGAGACCTGCAGCATATTTATGACCGCCAAATTGCTCCAATAAATCGGTACATGCCAAGAGTGCTTCGTACAAATCGAAACCCATTACCGAACGGGCCGAACCCGCTACTACACCGTTAGATTGGGTAAGTACAATGGTTGGGCGGTAATATTTTTCGGTTAAGCGGGAGGCCACAATACCGATAACTCCTTTGTGCCAGCTCTCGTTAAACACCACGGTGCTTTTCCGTGTTTTAAAATCGAGCCCAGATTCTACTTGTGCCAAGGCTTGTTCGGTAATATCGCTATCGTGTTCGCGTCTTTCGTCGTTGTGTATGTCAATCAGTTTGGCAATTTCTAGGGCTTCTGTTTGGGTGCTACAGCTCAATAAACGCACTGCTTGTTTAGCGTCGGCAATGCGGCCGGCTGCGTTTATCCGAGGCCCTAATTGAAACACGGCATCCGAAAGGGTATAATTCGGTTTTTGCTTTGCAATGCTACGCAAAGCTGCCAAGCCAGCACAAGGCTGTTCGTTTAGGCATTTCATGCCAAACCAAGCCAAGGTTCGGTTTTCGCCATCAATGGGTACAATATCTGCAGCAATGCTTACGGCCACCAAATCTAAATAGGCTTCTAAATCTTCAAAGGGCAAGTCGTTTTTTTGGGTATAGGCTTGTATCAATTTTAAGCCGATGCCGCAGCCACCTAATTCTTTATAAGGATAACTGCAGTCGACACGCTTGGGGTCTAAAACAGCCACCGCAGCCGGTAAGTTTTCACCAGGTAAATGGTGGTCGCAAATAATAAAATCAACACCTTTTGCTTTGGCGTAAGCCACATGATCTACAGATTTAATGCCGCAATCAAGGGCAATAATTAAGCTGAAATTATTTTCAGCTGCATAATCAATGCCCTTGTAGGAAATACCGTATCCCTCCAAATAACGGTCGGGAATGTAATATTCTAACTGAGCATGGTATTTACTAAAAAAGCGATAAACGAGTGCCACTGCAGTGGTTCCATCTACATCATAATCGCCATAAACGAGTATTTTTTCTTGTTTGGCAATGGCTTGTTCAATACGTTCAATGGCATGTTCCATATCCTGCATCAAAAACGGATCGTGCAGGTGGTGTATATTGGGTCTGAAAAAATCACGGGCTTCGTCATAGTTATGCACTCCTCTTAAAACCAAGAGCTTAGCCAATACCTCATTTATTTGCAATGAGGCTTGGAGCTCAGTGATGAGTTCGGGAGTAGTTAGCGGGATTTCTGCCCATCTTTTTTGCATATCTTTGTGCTGCGTTTAACGCTTAAATATACTAAAACGTACCCTATACTGTGACTATTTTTCCGCTCGACGAAGGTTTTTATTCTGTAGATAGTAGTAAAAAGTTTATCCCTTTTAATCCGGATATACACGCTGCCAAAGATCGGCCGGCTTCTTTATTTGTATACGTTCGCCCTTTTTTGATACAAACTGCTAGCGATTTAATTTTGATTGATACTGGTCTGGGCTACGAAAATGAACAAGGTAATTTGTTTTTGCATGAGCATATTCGAGCCGCAGGTTTTTCTCCAGATGATGTAAGCTTGGTATTAATGTCGCACCTGCATTTTGATCATTCCGGTGGAATGGTACAAAACAAAGACGGTCGTACGGTGTTGAGTTTTCCAAATGCCGAATATGTGATTCAGCGGGGAGAGTGGGAAGAGGCGTATAGCAAGCCATCGGCTTCGTATCACACCGATATTTTTGATGTGGTACAACGCAGCGGCAGCATTCGTTTTGTAGAAGGGAACGGTCAATTGAACAAAAATATTCGATTTGAAGTAAGTGGCGGACATACCGAATTTCATCAGGTATTTATGATTGAAGAATCAGGCGAAACCCTCTTTTTTGGCGGAGATGTAGTGCCCGAGCCCGAAC
>JBIIBV010000033.1:0-18406 GCA_044239195.1 Sphingobacteriaceae bacterium
ATTTTTTCGGACTCTTTTTCCCTGAATTATGTGGGGCTTGCGGTAAAAATCTTTACCCCGGCGAAGTAGAAATATGTCTTTCCTGCTTATATAGCTTGCCCAAAACGAATTTTCATAAAGATGAAGAGAATAAAGTGGTGAAGCAATTTTGGGGCAGAGTGCCCATTAACCAAGCAGGTGCCTTTCTTCATTTCCGTAAAGGGAATAGGGTACAACACTTACTCCATAATATCAAGTACAATAAACGCCCAGAATTGGCTGTGCGCATGGGCGAATTGTACGGACAAGAATTACTAAAATCGGGTACTTTTATTCGCCCCGATATTCTGATACCGGTACCCCTACATCCCAAAAAATTAAAAAGCAGAGGCTATAATCAGAGTGCCTGCTTGGCCGAAGGCTTAAGTAAAAGTTTGGGCTGTTTGGTAGTGGATAAAGTGCTAAAACGTGCTTTATTTACCGAAACACAAACTAAAAAATCGAGATTTGCACGCTATGAAAACCTGCAGGATGCGTTTGAAATAACAAACCCAACAGAACTGGAGGGGAAACACATTTTACTCGTTGATGATGTGATTACTACCGGAGCAACCTTGGAAGCTTGCATGGTAACATTACAAGAAAAAGCCAAGGTACAGCTAAGTGTGTGTGCCCTGGCTTTTGCAGAATAATAGTGGCTT
Organism: Sphingobacteriaceae bacterium; assembly: GCA_044239195.1. GTDB lineage: Bacteria > Bacteroidota > Bacteroidia > Sphingobacteriales > Sphingobacteriaceae > JAIPAN01. The sequence goes on from JBIIBV010000033.1 coordinate 681, forward strand.
GTATTTAGGCTTTGTACAAGGGGTAAGCTCCCATCATATCTGACACTTTAGTAGCAAGGCGTTTTAAATTTGCCGCATTGTTGGGTGCAGATAAAGCTTCATCGATTAAGCCTACAATGGTTTCCATGTCTTTTTCATTTAAGCCACGGGTAGTAATTGCTGCCGTTCCCAAACGTATACCTGAAGTAACAAATGGCGATTTATCATCGTAAGGCACCATGTTTTTATTTACGGTAATGCCCGCATGACCCAATACTGCCTCGGCCTCTTTACCGGTAATATTTTTATTGCGTAAATCGAGCAACATTAAATGATTATCGGTACCGCCGGAGATGATATGATAATCACGTTGTACCAAAGCATTGGCCATGGCGGCTGCATTTTTCTTCACTTGAAGAATGTATTTCATATAGCTTTCGCTCAAGGCCTCTCCAAAAGCAATGGCTTTGGCGGCAATAATATGCTCTAAAGGTCCACCTTGTGTACCCGGGAAAACCGCTCCATCTAATACCGACGACATCATGCGTATTTCACCCTTTGGTGTGGTCAAGCCGAAGGGATTTTCGAAATCTTTTCCCATCATAATCATGCCACCACGTGGCCCACGAAGTGTTTTATGTGTAGTGGTACTTACCACATGACAATGCGGAAGTGGATCATCTAACAATCCACGAGCAATTAAACCCGATGGATGTGAAATATCGGCCAAAACCAAGGCACCTATTTCGTCGGCAACTTTACGAATAAACGCATAATCCCATTCTCTAGAATAAGCAGAAGCCCCGCAAATAATCACTTTTGGTTTTTCTTTACGAGCTACCGTTTCGAGTTGTTTATAATCAATTAAACCTGTTTCACGCTCTACGCCATAAAAGTGGGGTTTAAAATATTTTCCTGAAAAATTTACCGGCGAACCGTGTGTTAAGTGCCCCCCATGCGACAAATCGAAGCCTAAAATGGCATCACCTGGTTTTAATAAGGCCAAAAATACCGCCGCATTAGCTTGTGCGCCTGAGTGCGGCTGTACGTTTGCCCATTCGGCGTTAAATAATTGTTTAGCACGTTCAATGGCTATTTCTTCTACCTCATCTACTACTTCGCAACCGCCATAATAACGTTTTCCCGGCAAGCCTTCGGCATATTTATTGGTTAATACCGAACCAGCAGCTTCCATTACTTGTGGGCTTACAAAATTCTCGGAAGCAATTAATTCTATACCGGTTTCTTGGCGGTGTTGTTCCTCAACAATGAGGTCGAAAATAACGTGATCTCTTTTCATTAAATGGGTGGATTATGGTGTTAAAAATACGCATTTAACCGAATGTTGTACAGCTAAATTTTCAGATTTTTTAACGCTTAGCTTCTATCCAAAAATTATTGTAGCCCATGCCTAGTTGAATATCGGCCAATTCTTGTTGTAGCATTTCTAACAGGGCCAAAAAATTATATACAAACTGTACTTTATTCTCCGATTGTGCTTGTATGGCTTTAAAATCGAGCTTGGTATTGATGCTTAACAAGTTTAAAATCACTTGTTTTTGCTTTTCAATGGTGTAGGGGTATTGCACTACGGTATGTACATCAACAGTAGAGCGTAGCTCGTATTTGCTCAATAGGCGCTCGTAACTTAGCAAGAGTTTATACAAATCTAGCGAAGCCAATTCTTCTGCTGGATTAGCCGTTTCGGCAATCATGTTCGCTAAATCTTGGGGAATATGGCCTCGTTTTTCTTGTAAAAATCGGGCATCTTCTAAGGCTTTTAAAGTTTCGGCTACCTCTTTAAAACGCTTATACTCCAACAGTTTTTGAACCAAATCTTGGCGATGGTCTATTTCGTTGCCATCGGCATCTAATTCTTGCCGAGGTAACAACATTTTAGCCTTAATGCGCATTAAGGTAGCTGCCACATAAATAAATTCGCTGGCTACCTCCATATTTACCGAACTTAGTTCATGAATATAGGCCAAAAAATCATCGGTAATCTTGGCAATTGGTATGTCGTAGATATTCAATTCGTCACGCTCAATAAAAAAGAGCAACAAATCAAATGGTCCCTCAAACTTGGGAAGTTTTATCTCAAAAGATTCAGTAGCAGCGATCACAGATCCCAAAAATACATGAAAAATACATTTCCAATAAAAATATAATTCACAGACATTTTTAGTGTTAAATTTTTGTATTTTGTGGACTCAATTTTTTTCGAAAACTGAACCCATAAATGGACATTAAAGCAGGCGAATTACTAGAGCAAATAAACTTTCCGGCCGATTTAAAGAAATTTAAAGAAAAGGACTTGGAACAGATTTGCCAAGAGCTACGTCAATATATTATTGATGTGGTATCGGTAAATGGTGGCCACTTTGGTGCTAGTTTGGGTGTTGTTGAATTGAGTGTGGCCTTACATTATGTACTGAATACGCCAAACGATTTATTGGTTTGGGATGTAGGCCACCAGGCGTATGGACATAAAATTTTAACCGGCCGTAGAAAAGATTTTCATACAAACCGCATCTATAAAGGCATAAGTGGATTTCCGAAGCGTTCCGAAAGCGAATACGATACTTTTGGCGTGGGCCATTCGTCTACTTCTATTTCGGCTGCGTTGGGTATGGCGGTTGCATCGGTATACCAAGGTAATGCCGAAAAACAACACGTTGCCGTTATTGGCGATGGTGCTTTAACAGCAGGCTTAGCGTTTGAAGCCTTAAACCATGCAGGCATTGAAAATTCCAATTTATTGGTGATTTTGAATGATAACTGCATGTCTATTGACCCCAATGTAGGGGCCTTAAAAGAATATTTAGCCGATATTACCACCTCTAAAACTTATAATCGATTTCGTGAAGATGTTTCTCAGGTACTTAATAAAATTTCATCGTTAGGACCCAATGCACACGAAATAGTGAAAAAAATTGAAAAAAGCATCAAAGGCACCTTGCTTAAAAAAAGCAACTTCTTTGAAGCGCTCAATTTCCGATACTTTGGCCCTATTGATGGCCACGATGTAAATCATTTGGTTAAAATTCTAACAGATTTAAAAGATATACCGGGCCCTAAACTTTTGCATTGCGTTACCGTAAAAGGTAAAGGCTATGCCTTGGCCGAAAAAGATCAAACCAAATGGCATGCACCAGGCTTGTTCGATAAAATTACTGGAGAGATTAAAAAATCGGTAAGCGATAAACCACAGGCACCTAAATACCAAGATGTTTTTGGCCATACCATCGTAGAATTAGCTGAACAAAATCCTAAAATTATGGGCGTTACCCCGGCTATGCCGTCGGGTTGTTCGCTAAATATTATGATGAAAGCCATGCCCAACCGAGCGTTTGATGTGGGTATTGCCGAACAACATGCCGTTACATTTTCGGCTGGTTTAGCCACGCAAGGCATGGTGCCTTTCTGTAATATCTATTCCAGCTTTATGCAACGTGCCTACGATCAGGTAATACATGATGTGGCTATTCAAAAACTAAACGTAGTATTTTGTTTAGATAGAGGTGGATTAGCCGGTGCCGATGGCCCAACCCACCACGGTGCGTATGATTTGGCCTATATGCGTTGCATTCCAAACATGGTGGTTTCGGCCCCTATGAACGAAGAAGAATTGCGCAACCTCATGTTTACCGCACAGCAGGAAAACATGGGTCCTTTTTCTATTCGCTACCCACGTGGTAATGGTGTTATGCCCGAGTGGAAACGTCCATTAAAAGCTATTAAAGTTGGTACAGGTCGTAAAATTTGCGATGGCGAAGAAGTAGCCATTTTGAGTATTGGCCATATTGGCAACGAGGCCGTAACAGCCTGCAAATCACTCAATGCCGAAGGTATACACCCAGCACATTACGATATTCGTTTTGTAAAACCGCTCGACGAAAAACTCTTACACGAAGTATTTAAAAACTACCAAAAAGTAATTACGGTAGAAGATGGATGTATTCAAGGAGGTATGGGTTCGGCAGTATTGGAATTTATGGCCAACCACGGGTATAGCGCCCAAGTAATTCGTTTGGGCATTCCAGATTCTTATGTAGAGCACGGCGAACAACCCGAGTTATGGGCAGAATGTGGTTACGATGCCGCTAGTATTGCCAAAACGGTACGCAAACTAGCTACTGTGCGTACTACCAAAACAATCGCTTCTTAGCACTATTCCTTATCATTTTTTTATTATAGATTTATATAACTACTTATAGGTACTATAAATAAGGTACCTATTAAAACGTATGTTTTTATAGGTATACAAATTGGTCAATAACAAAAAAGCCACGATTTCTCGTGGCTTTTCATTATAAATAAGCTAACCCCCTATCTATTCATAATAATTATTGGTAGTAAAGCCGCCTTTTTTAAGGTATTCGTCTTTTTTCATCAGCTGTAAATCAGAAAGCACCATATCTTTCACCAAGGCAGGTAAATCGTACTGAGGAGTCCAGCCTAGCTGTTTATTGGCTTTACTAGGGTCGCCTAATAGTAAATCCACTTCTGTAGGTCGGAAATAGGTAGGATCTACTTTTACAACCGTAGTGCCTAACTTAAATTGTTCTGCGTTTAGGCCTAGAGCGCTGCATTTACCTTCATCAATATTAATAATAACCCCTTTTTCTTGGGCTCCTTTACCGCTAAATTCAATTTCAATACCAATTTCTTCAAAGGCTAAACGCACAAAATCGCGAACAGTGGTGGTTACGCCTGTGGCAATCACATAATCTTCCGCAACATCTTGTTGCAAAATACGCCACATAGCTTCTACGTAATCTTTGGCATGGCCCCAATCTCGTTGAGCTGAGAGATTTCCCAAATAAACCGTCTCTTGCAAACCTAAGGCTATTTTAGCTACAGCTCTGGTAATTTTACGAGTAACGAAAGTTTCGCCACGAACCGGACTTTCGTGGTTGAATAAAATACCGTTGCAGGCATACATGCCATAGGCTTCGCGGTAGTTCACCGTAATCCAATAGCCGTATAATTTAGCCACTGCATACGGAGAACGTGGATAGAAAGGCGTGGTCTCACTTTGTGGAACGGCTTGTACCAAGCCATATAACTCCGAAGTAGATGCTTGGTAAATACGGGTTTTAGCCGTTAAACCTAAAATTCGTACCGCTTCTAAAATGCGCAGCGGACCAACGGCATCTACATTGGCAGTATATTCAGCAGTTTCGAAACTTACTTTTACGTGGCTTTGGGCCGCTAAATTATAAATTTCGTCGGGTTGCGTTTCTTGTATAATACGGATTAAATTGGTAGAATCGGTTAAATCGCCATAATGCAGTTTAAACTGCACATTGGCCTCGTGCTGATCTTGATATAAATGATCAATGCGTTCGGTATTAAAAGAAGATGCTCTCCGTTTAATGCCGTGCACTTCGTAGCCTTTTTTAAGTAATAGTTCGGCTAAATAGGCCCCATCTTGACCGGTTATACCTGTAATTAACGCAACTTTCTTCATGTTTTTATCCTGAAACAAGCTTATTGCTTGCTTATTTTTAAAAGATATTGACCGTAACCACTTTTAAGTAAGGGCTCGGCTAAGCTTAGTAATTTTTGTTTAGTAATAAAGCCCTGCTGGTAGGCAATTTCTTCAATACAACCTACTTTTAAGCCTTGGCGTTCTTCAATTACTTGAACAAACTGGCCAGCTTGCATAAGCGAAGCAAAAGTACCGGTATCTAACCAGGCGGTGCCACGGCTTAATACACCTACTTTTAGTTTACCTTGTGCTAAATAGGCTTTATTGATGTCTGTGATTTCGTATTCGCCACGGGCAGAGGGTTGAATGCTTTTTGCCAATTGCACGACCGAATTATCGTAAAAATATAATCCCGGAACCGCATAATTTGATTTCGGGGTTTTTGGTTTTTCTTCTATGGAAACTGCCTCTAATTTTTCATTAAACTCTACTACGCCATAACGCTCGGGATCGGCTACCTGATAAGCGAAAACAAGCCCTCCATTGGGCTTGGTACTTTCTTGCATTAAACTAGCCATGCTATCTCCATAGAAAATATTATCGCCTAAAATGAGGGCTACATCATCGGTACCAATAAAATCGGCACCAATTACAAAAGCTTGTGCTAAGCCGTTTGGTACAGCCTGCTCAGCATACGAAAAGGCGCAACCTAGGTTTTTACCATCGCCCAATAATTTCTCAAAATGAGGCAAGTCATGCGGCGTAGAAATGATGAGAATTTCTCGAATTCCTGCGGATAGCAGCGTTGAAAGCGGATAATAAATCATCGGCTTATCGTATACAGGCATTAATTGCTTGCTTACAGCAAGGGTTAGGGGATGCAAGCGGGTACCGGAACCTCCGGCTAAAATAATTCCTTTCACTAGGTTATGTATTTAGCTGCTTAAAAATAAGAGTTTTATTGCACAGACTGCACTTTTTTCTCTAGTTCTTGATACCAGGCCTCTCCGTATAAGCGAATAAGGGGTTCTTTTAGGAAACTATATACGGGTACTTTCAACTCTTTACCAAAAGAACAAGCCGAACTGCAAATATGCCATCGATCGTAATGCAAGACATCAAATTCGGGATAGTTGGTTATGCGAATGGGATATAAGTGGCATGAAATTGGCTTTTTCCATTGCACTATGCCAGCTTCGTAGGCTTTTTCAATAGCGCATTTGGTGATACCGTTTTCCCAGGTTACGTAGGCACATTCTTTCACCTCATCTACGCAAGGGGTGGTATAATCGCCATCGGGATCTATAACGTGGGTACCTGAATTTTCTACCGCCTCAATGCCTTTTTCGGTCATAAGTGGTTTTACTAAGGGGTATATTTCTTCTAAAATGGCTAATTCTGATTTTAGGAGGGGTGCTCCGGCATCGCCTTCGATACAACAGGCGCCTTTACAGCGGTTTAGATTGCAAACAAAGTTTTCGGACACGATATCTTCGTGCACCAAGGTATGTTGCACTTCTATCATGATCCTTTTTTGCCAAGAAGCGGATATTTCAATCCGCTGGCACTGATTAACTCCATACTGATGGAACCAACCAAAACTTGAACGTGTGCCTTTACCGGAATTCGGTTGTTGTCATCGGTTATCCATAAGTAGAGTTTACTATCTTTTCTGAATATGCGGCCCGGCTCTATAGAAGGGCTAAATTTTAAACAATTGAAGGTGCCCAAAGCGGTTTTCACCACTTCTTTGCCTACATATTCAATATCTAACTGATAAATACCATCTGTTAAAAAATAACTCATGGTAAATTTCTGCCCCTTAATTACTTTATTCATATCAAGGCTTCTTGCAAAATAATAGGCCGAAACAATATCAAAAGTTTGCACGTTACCAGTAAAGGTGCCTTTGTTTGAAACTACTTTCTTTTGTTCTTGATAAAAACGGGCTTTATCTGAGCGGCGATAATTGGATTCATGGATATTTTCAGTGTATAAATAAGGGGTTAATTCCGTTTTATCGATGTAGGAATCGTAACGGTTGCGCACTTTATGAAAAAAATCGAAGGTGCCCGATGTACGGCCTTCAGCCACCAAATGAAAAACTGGTCTATCGTCAAAAGTTAAATCAGAATCGTTTATTTTGAGAGTAGCCTCTGCAGCAGTAAAAATGCCGTATTTAAGCTTATATTTTAGTTGTTCCCCAACCTGAAAAGCGGGATCAATGGTGTTTTTTAATTCTTGGGCACGGGCTGTAAGTGTACCAAGTAGAAAGAGTATTGCGACTATTTTTTTCATACAAATAGGTGTTAATGTTAAATAGTTTTGCGTTTATATACCGGAACGGTTGAACAAGGTTCGCCAAAAAAAACACTTTGTGCAACTTTGGTTAACATATCGGCAAGGGTAACATAGGCAGATGTAGGAACAGGAATATCCCCGCACCCTTTTACCACGATGCGTTGATCGCGGTAGTTTTCAATAGGTATAGCCGCCAATGCTCTATCAAAAAGTGTAAGTTCTAGAGCGGCTAAATCGCCAAAAACTATGGTTTGGGCAAAAGGGCTAAGTTTGCTGGCTACCAACATATAGGCCCAGGTAGGCACAATGGCATCGGTAGAACAATGTACTGCTACGTGCTTATTGGCATATTGAGTCCAATTATGTGTTTTTACAAATTCTCTGAAATCTTTTTCGCGAAGCATAAGTCCCTGAAAAAGCTGATCTTTAATATCGAAAAGTACCCGTTCGCCTGCTGGATAATAGCTTGCTAGATCCAAGCTGATTAAGGAGCTTTCGGCCACTTTATTCGTGAAATTTACTTGGATGTCCATGCCTATACTTAAAAAAAATCCGGAGTGAACGAATCGACTCCGGAAACAAAGTTAAGAAATAAGGTGCTTAAAAGAACTTTACTCTATTATCTTTAATATCAGCACCTTCTTTTAGCGCTTTAAATGCATCAGAAGAACTTCTTTGTTGTATATACTGTGCAACTTGTTGTTTTTGTTTGAAGGTATTTACCAAAGGTTCCGGATTCACAAAGCCGTTTAATACAAAGACAAATACACTATTTTCGCCCTTAACAACTTTAGATAATTTTCCGGGTTGTGAACCAAAGATAGCTCCTACAAGCGCATTCTCTTGACCAATGCCTGGTAATACCGGATTGGCCAATACAATATTTTGTATTGCGGCTGCAGGTTTACCCACTTTTTGTGCTACTTGGTTGATGTTGCTTGTTCCACTTAGCGCTTGTTCTAATTTTTCTTTTAGGCGTTTCGCTTTTACATCTTTAATAACCAATGGCTCTATTTGTTTTTTTAGTTGCGTTAGTGGTAAAATTCCTTTTTCTTTTACTTCACTCAATCTGGCTACTACAAACTTGTCGCCCATTTCAAAAACTTGGTCAGATACGTCACCAACTTCGGCACGGTAAGCCCAACGTACCAATTCACGTGGATTTTCTAAACCGGATAAATCACCTTGTGTAGGCAATACATCACTAGCTGTTTGTTTTTTCAGACCTGATTTTTTTACTAAACTTTCAAAAGATTCGCCTTCGGTAGTTTTGCTTAAGAAATCGGAAGCTTTACCATAAGCTGCTTGTTGGGTTTTGCTGCCACTAGCTAAGGATTTATCTACTACGGCTACTTTAACCACTTTAGAAGATCCTTTTTGAGCATTAATTTTAATGATGTGTACGCCAAACTGGGTGGTAATTACTTTCAAATCTCCTGCTTTACCGTTAAATACGGCTTCTTCAAAGGCTGCCACCATAGCACCGCGGCCAAAAGTACCTAAATCGCCGCCTTTATCTTTAGAACCATCGGTGCCAAATTTTGCAGCTAGCGTAGCGAAGCTAGCTCCTCCTTGAATTAATTTTTTAAGTGAATCCGCTTTTGCTTTTGCTTTATCTAAACCACCTTCGGTGGCAGGATTTAGTAAGATATGGCTTGCACTTACCGAATCTGGACCTACACGTGTATCGAGCACTTTGGCTAAACGGTAAGCTCCGTTGCTAAAAACAGGGCCCACTAAAGCTCCTTTAGCAGCGGCAAATACTAAGCTTTCTAAACTTGGATCTAATTGCCCCTTGCGCACATACGTAATTGGCGATTTGGTGTCGGCATTGATGCTTACGAATAAAGAATCGTTTGCGCTTACTCTAAAATCATTAGCTAGTTTGGTTATTTTGGCAGCTACTTCTGCCGAATCGGTTTTAGATGGGCTGGCATCAAACACGATGTAATCGAATGAACGAATTTCTTGAGGGTTTTTGAAGCGGAATTTGTTTTCCTTATAATAGGCTTCAAAATCATCGTCACTTGCTTTAACTTGATTATCAGCAATACTGTTGTAATCTAAGGCAACATAGGTGAAATTAGCTAGTTTATTGCGTTGAGAATAATCTTCACGAGCCTCTAAAGTGGTTACATACACACTATTTTTAACCAAGTTGAAATATTTTTGACTCAAGCGGTTTTGAGTAAGGCCTACCAGGAAGTTACCCCACTGCTCACGTAAAGCAGGAGCTGCATCGGGCTTTTCTACATTGCTAAGAAATGCATTCAGTTGATCGAGGTTAATTTGACCTGTTTGAGGATCGCCAAAAGCTTGCACCACTTGAGGATCAGGGTTTTTGCCACTAATCATATCGTTTAACTCGTTTTTACCTACTTCTAGGCCTAAACGGCTTACTTCTTTATCTAGTAAAATTTCAGAAATGGTTTGGTTCCATGTGTTTTCAACCACATAGGCCATCATTTGGGCATTTAGGTTGCTTGAACCCATTTGTTGTTTAAAATTGTTGGCATTTTGCTCAACTTTAGCATTAAACTCTTGAATATCTATTTTTTGACCGGCAATTTCGCCAACCTGAGTGCTGCTTGCATTCCAAAATGGACTACCCAAGCGAATTGCATCACTAACTAAAAAGGCTACAATAGATAAGCCAATTACACCGACAATAATAATACCTGCTTTATTACGCAGGAAACCCATAATTCCCATATGTTCAATTTTTGTTTTTTTGTAAAGAAGCGGCAAGATACAATTTTTAGAAAAATTTACCTAAAGTATGCGCATTTACAGATTAAAATCCTTGTTGTTGGCCTACTTCAAAATTTCCGGTTGATTGATCGATCTCATAATACGAGAAATCTTCATTAGACCAAAAACCCGTGCCGTATATAAGTTGTGTAGCCGTCTGAATGGCTACCAGTTTAGTTGAATAAAAACGACGAGCGTTTTCATCCCAAATTAGTTCTTCTGATTTAAATGTTTTGCCATCATGCGTAGTAACAACTACATGCTGGCGCAATTCCATGGTTTTTTCTAGTTCTTTTCGTATGCCGTAATCGGCTACTACCCGGCTACTTTCCTGCTGCTTAGGATCTAAAAAGATAATGGTTAAGCCATTTTTCATCTCATAATAGGGCTTTGCTGTGTGGAAATACAACAACTCTGGTGTAAGTAATTTGGCTTTTACGGTGGCCGATTCGCTAAAAATAAGTTTAACCCCCGTAGATTTATCTACCGGAATTGTAATGCGTTGAGCGGCAACACGCTCTACTTCTTTTAGATTATTTTCGCAGGCAAGCAAAAAAAAGAGCAGGCCACATACAGCACTTATATGAATAATCCGAGTGCACATGATTGATTGGAATTAATCGTACTTGGTTTTAATAAACCATTTATCATTAATCACAAAACCCAAATGTATGGTGAGGTAATTCTCTTTTACTAAACCATTGCTAAGGCTACCACGCTTGCCTAACTCACCGGCCAAATTGATTTTATAGAAGGTGCTTCTATTGGCTGGCAAGGGAAGGCCCATACCAAAACTTAGGGCATATTGCTTTATTGGCGTATTATTAATATTGATATAGGTTTTATCGTATCTAAAACCCAAACTGTAATCTATTAATTTAAAGTAGTTAGATACGGCTGTAATGTCTGGTGTATACTGGCCACCCAAGGATACGCTATATGCATCATTTAAACCTGCATTGGTGCCGCCATCTGTTAAACCCGACCATTTGGTATACGTAAAATCGGCACCCACAGTCCAATGATCTGGGCGGGAAATACTGATACCAACTGACTGTTTTATGGGTAAATTAATTTTAGACTCGGCAGCAGGGTTGTAATACAGCGTATCTAATGGCTCTGATTCTACTTGTGAAACAGAATCGAAGCGGTAATGATAATTGGTTATAGATCCCGAAGAGTTTATACGTGAACTAGCCACGCCCGAATATCCTAGCGTAACAATAGATTTAGCAGCCGGATTAAACGTGTATTGCACACCATATTGAAAATTAAACCCACCTAAACTTTTGTCTGATTGGGTACGAGTGGCCAATGCATAGGGATCTTCAGGGAATTCTGCAGATTGACGCACTTTCAGATTTCCAAAAATATAAGATAAATTAAATCCTAAGCTTAGTTTTTTGCCAAATTGGTAGCCATAACCTAAATGCGCTTTTGACAAACCACCTTCGCCACTGTATAAATGATCTACCTTGAAAGTATCAACCAGCGTATGCATACGGTACTGGTAACCAAGATCGCTAAATGGCATCAATCCAAAGGTTAAGGCAGAACGCTTATTCACCGGAATACCCACCAAAAAATGCCCAAGAGTACCATTAGTGAGTTTTTCTGAAGCACCTGCTTTACTTAAGGTTCTCATATCAAGCGAAGCACCCATATCCATAGTAGTTAGGTTTATGACACTATATGCTGCCGGATTAGCTACATTAATCATGCTATACCCACCTGTTTTGCGTAAGCCAACAGAGATGCCACCCATGCCTATTTGTTGGGGAACAAGCATGGGCTTAATATCTCCAAGTCCAAACTGGCTATAAGGCGAATTGGTGGTGTTTTGGGCTTTAAGGCTACCCAAAACGGCAAGTACCAATATGATAACGTATGTAATTTTTCTACTCATGTTGATGATGGATAATTTCATTTAACCCGATTAGAACCAAGTGGGGTATATATGAACTATTGCTAGCAAAGATGCTATTTTTAAGCCGATTATCAAAAAAGTTAGCATCACCGCCACAGAACACCACATTTAATTGAGGGTATTTTTGTTGATATTGGGTAATGATGCCTTCTACTTCGGCCGTTACGCCGTTTACTACCCCCGATTGTAAAGCACTTAGCGTATTGATGCCCACCAAATCTATGGGTTCTGGAGAAAAAGATACCAATGGTAGCCTGCCGGAAAATTCATGTAAGGCTCTAAAGCGCATCTGAATTCCGGGGCTAATACTGCCGCCAAAATAATTGGCTTGTGCATCGAGCATATCGTAAGTAATACAGGTGCCTGCATCTACTACCAGGGTATTTTGCTTGGGAAAAAGTGCGTGAACAGCCATCATGGCAGCTAAACGATCTAAACCTAGTGTTTCGGGACTTTGGTATTGGTTACGTATAGGATTGGGAGTACTTGCAGAAAATCGGATGTATGTAGTTTGCTTAGCCAAGTACTGTTCTAGCGCTTCTACTTCTTGTTTTACCGAAGAAATGATGCTATGAGAACATGGATATTGCGCTAAAAGCTGTGCTAGTTTTTGAGTATCGAGCGACGTGGTAAGTTCAGTATGTACCAAGTTACGCTGTTCAAAAACAGCCAGTTTTTGGGAAGAATTCCCAATATCAATAACTAGGTGAAACATGATTAAGCTAGTACCGATTTCAAAATCGATTCGAAAATAGCCACCCCATCTTGGTTGCCCAAAATAGGATCTGCTGCCCGCTCTGGGTGAGGCATCATCCCAAACACATTGCGCTCGGCATTGCATACGCCGGCTATGTTGTTCATAGAGCCATTTGGATTAGATTCTGGAGTTACGTTCCCAAATTCATCGCAATAGCGAAACAATACTTGATCCTGGTCCTCAATAGATTTAATTACATCAGGGCGGGCAAAATAATTCCCTTCGCCATGTGCAATCGGAATTTTTAATGCTTTATTAGGGTCGAGTTCTGATGTAAGTAAGCTATTGGTGGTGGCAGGTTTTAAATAAATATTTCGGCAAATAAATTTTCGGTTCTCGTTATGCAAGAGGGCACCGGGTATCAGACCGGCCTCGGTTAAAATTTGAAATCCGTTGCAAATGCCCAATACATAGCCGCCTTTTTTGGCAAACTGAATAACTTCTTGCATCACGGGAGAAAAACGAGCTATGGCTCCGGAACGCAGGTAATCTCCGTAAGAAAATCCACCAGGTAGAATAACCATATCAGCTCCTTTAAGCTGCTGATTTTTGTGCCAAAGGTTTTCTACGGGCTGGCCCATAATTCTACTGAGAACATCAATAATATCTTGATCACAATTAGACCCGGGGAAAGTAACAACGCCAAATTTCATACTACAAATCTATTTAATTTAAAGGAATTTAGAAGCAGAAAGCTGTTAAAAAGCGTTAAATTTTATACCCATTGAAAATATAGCATACTACCCAATAACAAAATAAAGAGCGACTCGTAAATCCATGCTTTACTAGCATGCATAAAATAATAAGATAGTAAGACAGAAAGCGGCACAGTTGCCAAAACATAGTGATTCAGTTGAATACCATAGGCCAATACCGACGACAAAATAACTACGCCAAATAAAGCGGATAGCAATTGAAAGGATTTACGAATGTGCACAATGCTTCTAAAGAAATTTGCACGTAACTGAATCAAACCCAAAATACCAATTAGAGCTATTACTATTAAAACCAAGGAAGGAAGTTTACTAATCGGATTTTCGGTTCGCGATAGTTGCCAATAGCTTAACCAATTTGACAATTGGCCATTCCAATAATAGTAGAAGGCTAAGAAAAAAGCGACTGTGGCTAGGCCTAAAAGGGCCATGGCCCACTCCCGCCAATTAAATGAGCGAAAAATTAAAAGCCCCACCCAAACCATTAGTAAGAACAAGATGAAGGGTGCATACAAAATAGAACCCAAGCCAATGAGTAAGCCCATATCAAAAATTAGGTCACGGGCATCGGGTTTGCGGTAGCTACTCAAAAATTGGTTTAGCAGCCAAATAAGTACAAAATTTACTAGAAGTACGGGGCTAAACCCTCCAAGCGTATCGGCAAAACTCGTACAAACTATATAAAGTAAACCGGGTAAAAAACTGGGTTTACCCAATAAATTATGTGTATTTATAACCTTATTAAATAAGAGTGCTTGTGCAAATAATAGAATAAACCCAAGCCATTTACTGGTTGCAAAACTCAGCAATGCGGTACTGGCTGATGAAAGTAAAAGATGGCGGTACAATTCACCCATTCCGACAGAAGCTGAGCTAGCATCTGCCGCAGCTCCATTAAAGATGTGTAAAAGCACAGCAACTCCAAATAGGGGCAACACGCTTAAGGGATGAAAAGTGCGAAATAGCTTAATCATTTTTGGCTGTATAAAACCAAAGCAATATTAAGATATTTTGCTGAAACGTTTCATGAGGTCTGCTACTATTTGATTTGTTTGATCAGGAAAATTAGGCTTAAACGTAAAAGGTTTTTGCAACCAGGCCTTAAGTTGCACCACAAAATCGGGGCCTATACGCTGAATTACTGGTATACCCATTTTAGCAGCTGCGGCGGCATTGCATTGTTGTTCGTACTGATTTTTCATCGGAATAAGCAGTAATTTTTTGCCTAAATACAGGGCTTCTGCGGGGCCTTCAAAACCACCACCTGTTATTAAACCATGGGCATTTGCTAAACTTTGATTAAAACCCGTATTACTTATTGGCCTTACCGAAACATTGTTTTGCTGATAGGCTTGTGTGCAATGCTTCGAAAAAACTTGCCAACGCACTTCGGGTATTTGCTCAAAATAGCTGAGTAAAAATTCATCGGCGTATGCGGGGAGGTATACCGTAATGTGGCCCAAATCCTTTGGCTCCAACTCCCGTATTTCGGAACGAATTACCGGCGTGTAAATAGAGTTATCGTAGGCTTTGAAATGAAAAGATACGTGATTGGTGCTTGGGGCATAGTACTTAAAAATGAGTTCGGCCCAAGCAAATTTTTGAGCTGGCCTTGGTGTTTTTGAGGAAAGAAAAGCCGACTGATGACTGAGTGCTATGCAAGGCACTTTGCGGATTTTGCAGGCCCAAGCACTAACTGGTTCAAAGTCGTTAATAACTAGGTCGTAATTTTTTACAGGAAGGTGTTTAATATCGGCAAAAAGCCTAAAAAGCTTCATTTTCTTTATGGTTTTCCAAATATCAACCCCTCCCTTTTGGCCAAAAATGAAACTAAAGCCGTGTAATAAATAAGCAATGGGTTGCTCTAAAAAAACATCGGCTTGGGTGCCGCTAATTAACACGTCTACTTGGCCGTATTGTTGTAAATGCGGTAATATTTCTTTGGCACGGCTAACATGGCCATTGCCCGTTCCTTGTATGGCAAATAAAATTTTCACGAATAAAATTTTTTAAACCGCTTCAAAGCGCATTTGATCCAACAAAATTTTAACATCTAGTTTAGATGCCAAATTCTCTTGCTCCGGATCCTCTTCTAGGTGCTTATCAGCAAAATTTTTGGGATCGTATTTATAAATCAACCATTCACCATTGTGATATTCCAGTGCGCTCAAATTTTCTACCCAATCACCTGAATTAAGATAGGTAACTGAGCCCTTATCGGTACTAATGGTTCTAATTTCGGGTTGATGAATATGGCCGCAAATAACAAACTGGTAGCCTTTATCGATAGCCAATTCTGCCGCGGTTTGCTCAAAACTATTGATAAACTTCACGGCATTTTTAAAACTAGCTTTCACCTTTTTAGAGAAACTCATTTTTTCTCTTTTCAATAAAATAAGTACCCAGTTTACAAAGCTGTTTAGTAAAATCAAGGTATCGTAGCCTATAGCTCCCAATTTAGCCAACCACTTGGAATACTGCATGGTAACATCAAACACATCGCCATGAAAAATCCATGCACGCTCTTCACCCAATTCTAAAACCAATTTGTTTTTTATGTTAAATGACCCTAGATGGAAATCATCAAATTTGCGGAGCATTTCGTCGTGGTTGCCTGTAAGGTAATGTACCGGTACGCCATTGCTTACAAATTTTAAAATTTGCCGAATAACCTTCATGTGGCTTTCTGGCCAGTATGATTTTTTAAACTGCCATATATCAATAATATCGCCGTTTAGTACCAGTGTTTTGGGTTGTATAGATTTTAAATAATTGAGCAATTCCTTAGAATGGCAGCCATAAGTGCCTAAGTGCACATCGGATATAACTACCAGGTCAACCGCTCTTCTCTTCATCGTGTTGAAGTTTCAGAAAAAAATTCGTCTGCCTCGTCTTCTACTTTAATTTCGAAAGGGCTAAACCAAAATAACACAATTGCTACTATGAAGACGCTTGTAAAAATGATCTCTATGCTCATATTTACAAATAACGTTGGAGCACTTAAACTTAAGGTTAAGCAAAGATTAAGTTTGTAAGAACTAGCCCAATTGTTTTTGGATGCGATACAACTGCTTTTCGTGATGCTTGGTATGAATTTCAATAAAACGCAACCATTGCCTAGCATGTAACAGGCCCAAACGGGGGTGTTTCGCTTTTTGAGTTGGCGAAGCTTGGGAAACTTGGGGGACCAATTCTTGTAATCGCTGCCTAAACCTGTGCATTAACTCTTGTGCTTCGTCGGGGGTTATTTTTTTAACCAAAGCCGCAATACGAGCTGGTGCTTTAATTTTTCCAGGAGGAAATTTACCCAAAAACAAAATGAGCCAAACTGCTGAGTGCAAAGAGCTTTTATCTTCTTCCGCAGTGCCTTTTACACATTTTTCTAGGGCCAACAAGGAAATTAAGTTTGCCTCAAAAATATGGGAGTATACTTCGGCATACGACCACACTCCATCGGCAGGATTCCGTTGAAAATCGGCATCAGATAAGGTGGTTAAAAATGCCTCGTACCTAGCTGTAGATTTTTCTATTCGAGAGGCCGTTTGATTTATACTCATAAAAGTTCCACTAATTCATTTAAATGATGTATTTGTTTCGGAATATCTGTCGGTTTTTCTTTACGCTCTGGGTTAAAATAAATAGCATCCATACCAAAAGCCAAAGCGCCACGCACATCAGCCTCTAAACTATCGCCAATCATTAAACTGGTATGTACTTCTGTTTGTGCACTAGCTAGGGCATGCTTAAAAATAGCCGAATCGGGTTTATTAACGCCCACTTCTTCCGAAATAATAATGTTAACGAAATATTTGGCTAAATCTGTTAATTCAATTTTCATCTCGGTAGATTCTTTAAATCCGTTGG
>JBIIBV010000080.1:0-4781 GCA_044239195.1 Sphingobacteriaceae bacterium
ATAATTCGGGCGATAAAGACGGATTTCCTTCCTGCTGATTCAATGGATCGGCAGTATTGCGAAAAGGGTTTAAGTAAAATAAACTTGGTCTTTGTATTCGCTGATTGTAGCTTAACTTAATAGTTTGATAATTTTTTAGCGAACGTGAAATAACAATGGAAGGAATAAAATTTTGGTAGTTATTACTAAAGCTTTGATTCGCATTTGAGAGACCTTCTATTTGCGTACCCTCTAAACGACCCCCAAATTTTACCTGATATTTTTTACTCAAACTAAAGCCAAAACTAACGTAGGTGGCGTATACATCTTGGGCATAATCGTAGGAGTTGGAGAGTGATGCGCTGGGCACATAATTTCCGTTTACATCTTGTTGTTGCACAAAGGTTGGACTAGCTATATCTCTCAAGATAACTTTAGCACCAGTTTCAAAAGTCACTTTTTTGAAGGGATGTGAGTAATCCGTTTGCAAGGTGATTTCTTGGTTGCTAGCATCGTTGTTGCCAATTTCGTTCGGCTTAAAACCACCCGAATACTCGGTGGTATAATCCTGAATATTTTTATTTTGGGTAAGCTGTGCAGCTACCGACCATTCTTGACCAGCTTTTTTAAATTTATGGGTAAAATCGGTATTCCAATCAAAGCCACCCATTTTCATAGTTCTATCGGTAAGGCTATTGGCTGTGGTAGTGACGCCTCCAAAGTAGATATCGGAAAATACTTCTCCATTAAAACTATTTTTTAGCCTGTTTAGATTGAATGTGGAGGTAATGCCGTTGTAATTGTTGATATCGTAATCTACCCCTACAGAACCACGATAGCCCAAACGATAACTTTCGCTTGCACTGTGCTGCGAAAAGGTAGGATTACCCGATGCATCTAAACGCTTCACATCTACATCGGTAGTTTGTGGCCAAGAGCCATTTCCACCCATATTGGCAGTGAGTCCCAAACGCCCTTTTTTAATATTTAAATTCGCATTTCCATTATTTTGGCGTATGCCTAAACCACCTCCAACAGTTCCACTCACTCCTTCTGCGTTGCGCTTTTTAGTAATAATATTGATGATGCCGGAAGTCCCCTCGGCATCGTATTTAGCCGATGGGCTGGTAATTACTTCAACGTTTTTAATCTGGTCGGCCGGAATCATTTTTAAGGCATCGGCAATATTATTGGCCATAGAACCCGAAGGTTTTCCATTGATAAGCACCCGAACATTTTGGCTACCGCGAAGCGATACATTGCCATCCATATCTACCGAAAGCATGGGCACTTTACGCAACACATCGCTGGCATTGCCCCCACCTATGGTGACATCTTTTTCGGCATTGTACACAATGCGGTCAATTTTATTTTCTACTACCGAGGCTTGTCCTTGTATCACCACTTCGCCAAGTGCATTGGCACTGGGCGACAACAGAATTTTGCCCAAATTAAGATCGGGTTTTTGCAGGGTGGTTTTTACCGCTTCGATGATTTTGGTTTGGTAGCCCAAAAAACTTATGGTAATGCGGTAGTTCCCTGGATTTATTTTATCTATCTTAAAAACACCTTTTTCGTCGCTTAAAGAACCATTGGTAGTTTTTGTGGAGCCCGAACGGCCCAAGCCCACGGTAGCGTAATCTACTGGTTTTTGCGTAAGCGAATCGATGATAACGCCACTAATTTTACCCGTAATAGTGCTAGCTCCGCTGGGCACTTGAGCAAAAGCTCCTTGAATGCCTAGTAAGGCAATTAGTAAAGTAAAAATAGTTTTCGTAGGGTATTTTTTCATAATAATAAGGCGCAACAAGTATGGTTTTGTTACAGGCCTGACGTAACAAAGTGTTTACAAAAAGTGATTGGATGACTAAACAACGAGATTAATAATTTTCCCCTTCACCACAATGACTTTCTTAGGCGTTTGGCCATCTAAATAACGTTGTACGTCGGCATCGGCTAGAGCTGCTTTTTCAATAGCGGCAGGCTCTAAACTTAATGATAAGGTCAGATTCATTTTCATCTTCCCGTTGATGGATACTGGATAAGCAAATTCATCTTCTACCAAATACTCGGGCTTAAATACCGGATAGGTTGCTTGGCTAATGCTGCCTTCGGCATGACCCAACAAAGACCAAATTTCTTCGGTAATGTGTGGCGCATAGGGCGAAAGCACCACCGTTAGCGGCTCTAAAATTGCTCGTTTATTGCATTTCAAATCGCCTAATTCGTTTACGCAAATCATAAAGGCAGAAACCGAGGTATTAAACGAAAAACGTTCGATATCTTCTTCGACCTTTTTAATGATTTTATGCAGGGCTTTTAGCTCGGCTTTGGTGGCAGGCTCCTCCGAAATTACAAAATCAAATTGATCAGTATGGAACAAACGCCAGTATTTACGCAAGAACTTAAACACCCCCTCAATGCCGTTGGTATTCCAAGGTTTGCTTTGTTCTAATGGCCCTAAAAACATCTCGTACAAACGCAAGGTATCGGCTCCGTAGCGCTCCACCATATCGTCGGGGTTTACTACGTTGAACTTCGATTTAGACATTTTCTCTACCTCGTGACCACACAAGTATTTGCCATTTTCATGTATAAATTCTGCATCGGCAAAATCGGGTCGGGAAGCTTTAAATTGCTCAATATCCAAGAAATCTTGCTCCACAATATTTACATCTACGTGAACCGGAATGGTTTGATATTGGTCTTTTAATCCGAAAGACACGAAGGTATTGGTGCCTTTACCTTGCTCATCAATTTTACGGTAGGCAAAATTGGAACGGCCTTGTATCATACCCTGGTTAATGAGCTTTTTGAAAGGCTCTTCTTGGTTTACATAGCCTAAATCTTTCAAGAATTTATTCCAAAAACGGCTGTACAATAAATGTCCGGTAGCATGCTCCGAACCACCAATGTATAAATCTACGTCTTGCCAATAATTAATGGCGTCTTTAGAAGCAAAGTCAGGCAAGTTTCGTTCATCCGGCGAAGCCATGTAGCGGTACCAGTACCAGCTAGAACCGGCCCAACCCGGCATGGTACTTAGTTCGTACTCGAAGGCATCTTCGTATTTCCAATCTTTAGCTCTACCTAATGGCGGTTCTCCGCTTTCGGTAGGCAAATACTTGTCTACTTCGGGCAATAACAAGGGCAATTCCGCTTCTTTAATTAAATACGGCAAGCCGTTTTTAAAATATACCGGAACCGGTTCGCCCCAATAGCGTTGGCGACCAAAAATAGCATCGCGTAGGCGGAAATTCACTTTTGCTTTTCCTTGTCCGCTGGCTTCTAGCTTGGCAATTAACGTTGCGGCAGCTTCTTTATAGCCAAATCCATTAATAAAATCAGAATTGGTGTATTTGCCTTCCTTTGTAGGGTCGGCTTGGATATCTAAATCTTGTTGCGCATCAGAAATGGCCACAATTGGTAAGTTAAAATGCTTGGCAAATAACCAATCACGCTGATCGCCCGAAGGCACGGCCATTACCGCTCCCGTACCATAACCTGCCAATACGTAATCAGCTATCCAAACAGGAATGGGTTCATTGGTAAAAGGATGTTTTACATAGCTGCCCGTAAATGCCCCCGAAACCGTTTTGGTATCAGCCATGCGGTCTAATTCCGATTTTTTTTGCGTTTGGGCAATGTAATCGGCTATTTCTTTGCTTTGTGCTGGGGTGGTTAGGCTTTGCACCAATTCGTGCTCGGGAGCCACGACCAAAAAAGTAGCGCCAAAAATGGTGTCTACTCGGGTGGTAAATACTTCGATAGTAGAAGAAGCACCATCAACTGCAAACTTCACCAAGGCTCCTACGCTTTTACCAATCCAATTGCGTTGTATTTCTTTTAGCGGCTCAGGCCAATCAATATGATCTAAGCCTTGGAGTAAACGATCGGCATAAGCGGTAATGCGCATGCTCCACTGCATCATTTTCTTTTGTACTACCGAATGGCCGCCTCGTTCGGAGTAGCCATCTTTTACTTCATCGTTGGCCAATACCGTACCTAAAGCAGGGCACCAGTTTACAGTGCTTTCTTTTAAATACGCCAAGCGATATTTTAACAATTCGCTTTGTTGTTCTTCTTCGCTGAAGGCTGCCCATTCTTGAGCACTGAAGCTTTTTACATCTTCATCAGAAACAGCTTTTACACCAGCCGACCCCGATTGGGTAAAGTGGGCAATAAGCGAATCTATTTCTTCGGCTTTGTTGCTTTGGGTATTGTACCAGGCATCAAACAGTTTCATGAAAATCCACTGCGTAAAGCGGTAATATTCGGGGTCGCTAGTACGCACTTCGCGGCTCCAATCGTATGAAAAACCTAAATTATCTAGTTGTTCGCGGTAGCGATTGATGTTGGTTTCGGTGGTAATAGCCGGGTGCTGCCCGGTTTGAATGGCATACTGCTCAGCAGGTAAACCAAACGAGTCGTAACCCATGGGGTGCAATACATTAAAACCCTTGGTACGTTTGTATCGAGAAAAAATATCGGAAGCAATATACCCTAGCGGATGGCCCACATGCAAGCCAGCGCCCGATGGGTAGGGAAACATATCCAATACATAGTATTTAGGTTTAGAACTGGTGTTGCTTACCTTATAAGTTTGATTCTTGGCCCAAAAGGCTTGCCACTTTTGCTCTATTTCCCGAAACTGATAATCCATTTAATTTGATTGCTAAACTGCGAAAATAGCAAAAACGGCTCATAATTGGAAGGAAAAAGGCTCATTTTAATTCCTAAAATTGGATACTAAAAATCTGCTCATAAATCTTTATTTTCGTGGAGTAAAATTCAATAACCTT
>JBIIBV010000114.1:0-4602 GCA_044239195.1 Sphingobacteriaceae bacterium
AAAAGGGTGCGGGGATATTCCTGTTCCTACATCTGCCTATGTTACCCTTGCCGATATGTTAACCAAAGTTGCACAAAGTGTATTTTTTGGCGAACCTTGTTCAACTGTTCCGGTATATAAACGCAAAACTATTTAACTATTAACACCTATTTGTATGAAAAAAATAGTTGCAATACTCTTTCTACTTGGTACACTTACAGCCCGTGCCCAAGAATTAAAAAACACCATTGAGCCCGCTTTTCAGATTGGTGAACAACTAAAATATAAGCTTAAATACGGCATTTTTACTGCTGCAGAAGCTACACTAAAAATAAGTGATACCGATTTAACCTTTGACGATAAACCAGTCTTCCATTTGGTGGCTGAAGGGCGAACATCGGGCACCTTTGATTTTTTTCATAAGGTGCGCAATCGCTATGATTCCTACATCGATAAAACGGAATTAACCCCTTATTTATACACCGAAAATATTCACGAATCCAATTACCGCCGCTCAGATAAAGCCCGGTTTTATCAAGAACAAAAGAAGGTGGTATCTAATAAAGGCACCTTTACCGGTAACGTGCAAACCTTCGATGTTATTTCGGCCTATTATTTTGCCCGAAGCCTCGACATGACTCAAGTAACCAAGGGGCAAAAATTTACCATGAGCTATTTTTTAACAGATGGCATTTCGCAATTAGACATTGAATATGTTGGTAAAGAAGTAGTAAAAACAGCCCTAGGGACTTTCAATTGTTTAAAATTTAGTCCTTCTATTGAACCAGGGCGCATCTTCAGAAAAGATAGTAAACTCTACTTATGGATAACCGATGACAACAACCGAATTCCGGTAAAGGCACACGTTGAAGTTTTGGTTGGTTCCATTAGTATGGAGTTAACCAGTGCCAGTGGATTGAAATATCCGCTTCTTGGCAAAAAAGGATCATGATAGAAGTGCAACACACCTTGGTGCACGAAGACGTGGTGTCCGAAAATTTTGTGTGTAATCTCAATCGCTGCAAAGGTGCATGTTGCATCGAGGGCGATGCCGGAGCTCCTCTCCTAAAATCAGAATTAGCCGTTTTAGAAGAGATATATCCGCTTATAAAACCATTAATGACCGAAAAAGGCATTGAGGCAGTAGAAAATTATGGCACCCATGTGATAGATGCCGATGGCGATTATACCACCCCTTGCGTAGATCAAGTGAAAGAATGTGCTTATGTAACTTGGGAAAACGGTATTACCAAATGTACGATCGAAAAGGCTTATGAAGCAGGCATAGTGCATTGGAAAAAACCAATTTCGTGCCATTTATACCCCATTCGTATTACCAATTATCCCGAATTTGATGTCTTGCACTACGATCGCTGGCATATTTGCAGTCCGGCTTGTTCTTTTGGTAAAGAATTGAAAGTACCCGTTTATAGTTTTCTAAAAGAACCCCTTATTCGCTTATACGGAGAGGCCTGGTATCAAGAACTAGAGAAAAAAGTGCATTCTGTGCAATAAAACTCTTATTTTTGAGCAGTAAAATACGCAACCCATTGAAAGGAATTATTTTAGCCGGAGGTTCTGGCACCCGTTTGCATCCCTTAACGCTGGCCGTAAGCAAGCAATTAATGCCTGTATACGACAAGCCGATGATTTATTATCCGCTGTCTACCTTACTTTCTGCAGGTATTCGAGAAATTCTCATCATTTCCACTCCGCACGATTTGCCTCATTTTGAAAAATTATTAGGCGATGGAAAAAACCTAGGCTGCTCCTTTTCGTATGCTGAGCAGGCTGTGCCAAATGGCTTGGCCCAAGCCTTTGTAATTGGTGCCGATTTTATTGGTACCGATGATGTAGCCCTCATTTTAGGTGACAATATTTTCTATGGAGATAGCATGTCCAGTTTAATGCAAGAAAGCACCAAGCCCGAGGGAGGGCTTGTTTTTGCCTATCAGGTAGCCGATCCGGAGCGCTATGGCGTAGTGGAGTTTAACGAACGTTTAGAGGCGGTTTCTATTGAAGAAAAACCCAAAAATCCGAAATCAAATTATGCGGTTCCGGGATTATATTTTTACGATAATTCGGTGGTGCAATTGGCAAAAAGTATACAACCCTCTGCCCGTGGTGAATATGAAATTACCGATATTAATAAGGCCTATTTAGCACAAGGTAAACTTAAAGTAGCCGTTTTGAGCAGAGGTACTGCCTGGTTAGATACCGGGACCTTTGCTTCGCTTATGCAAGCCGGACAGTTTGTTCAAGTAATTGAAGAACGCCAAGGCTTAAAAGTAGGTTGCATTGAAGAAATAGCCTACCAGCAAGGGTTTATAACTAAACAACAACTACTAAGCTTAGCCGAGCCATTACTTAAAAGTGGTTACGGTCAATATCTTTTAAAAATAAGCAAGCATTAAGCTTGTTTCACGATAAAAACATGAAGAAAGTTGCGTTAATTACGGGAATTACCGGTCAAGATGGAGCCTATTTAGCCGAACTGTTATTAAAAAAAGGCTACGAAGTGCACGGCATTAAACGGAGAGCATCTTCTTTTAATACCGAACGCATAGATCACTTATACCAAGATCAGCACGAAGCCGATGTTCGTTTTAAATTACATTACGGCGATTTAACCGATGCGACCAACCTTATTCGCATTATACAAGAAACGCAACCCGATGAAATTTATAATTTAGCCGCTCAAAGCCACGTTAAAGTGAGTTTCGAAACTGCTGAATATACCGCCAATGTAGATGCTGTTGGCCCCTTACGCATTTTAGAAGCAGTGCGCATTTTAGGCTTAACAGCTAAAACTCGTATTTACCAAGCCTCTACTTCTGAGTTATATGGCTTGGTACAAGCCGTGCCACAGAGTGAAACCACGCCTTTCTATCCACGGTCGCCCTATGCAGTAGCTAAATTATACGGCTATTGGATTACGGTTAATTACCGAGAAGCCTATGGCATGTATGCCTGCAATGGTATCTTGTTTAACCACGAGAGTCCGGTACGTGGCGAAACCTTTGTAACTCGTAAAATTACCAGAGCTGTAGCTAAAATAGCTTTAGGTTTGCAAGAAACGGTTTATTTAGGAAATCTCTCAGCTCAACGAGATTGGGGGCATGCAAAAGATTATGTAGAAGCCATGTGGCGTATTTTGCAACAAGATGTTGCCGAAGATTATGTAATTGCTACGGGCGTAACCACTACGGTCCGCGATTTTGTGCGCTTAGCCTTTGAAGAAATAGGTATTGAAATTGAATTTAGTGGTAAAGGAGCCCAAGAAAAAGGGGTAATTATTCATGTAGATGAAGGGAAATGCAGCGCACTTGGTCTCACTGCAGAACAATTTAAGTTAGGCACCACGGTAGTAAAAGTAGACCCAACCTATTTCCGACCTACCGAAGTAGATTTATTGCTTGGCGATCCATCAAAAGCCAATAAACAATTAGGATGGACACCAGAATATGATTTGCCAGCTTTGGTAAAAGATATGGTACTTTCTGATTTACAGTTAATGAAGAAGGATGAATACCTTAATAAAGGGGGCTTTACTACTAATAATTATTACGAATAGGCCTAATTGAGTCTGTTTAAGTAAAAGCCACGAGAAATCGTGGCTTTTTTATTTCCTGCTAATTTATATACCTATAAAAACATACGTTTAAATACGTACCTTATTTATAGTACCTAAAAATAGGTATATAAATATATCAATTTTCAATACTAAGAAATGATAAGGAATAGTGCTAAGAAGCGATTGTTGCGGTAGTACGAGCGGTGGCTAGTTTACGCACCGTTTTGGCTATACTAGCCGCATCGTAGCCACATTCTGCCCATAGCTCTGGTTGTTCTCCGTGTTCTACGTAAGCATCTGGAATGCCTAAACGAATAACTTGGGCACTATAGCCATGATCGGCCATAAATTCCAATACCGCTGAGCCCATACCACCTTGAATGCATCCATCTTCTACCGTAATTACTTTCTGATAGTTTTTAAATACTTCGTGTAAGAGTTTTTCGTCGAGTGGTTTTACAAAACGAATATCGTAATGAGCCGGATGTAAACCTTCGGCATTGAGTTCTTTACAAGCACTTACGGCCTCGTTGCCAATATGGCCAATACTTAAAATAGCTACTTCTTCACCATCGCAAATTTTGCGGCCTGTTCCTACTTTAATGGCTTTTAAAGGGCGTTTCCATTCGGGCATAACACCATTACCACGAGGATAGCGAATAGAGAATGGACCCATGTTTTCTTGTTGAGCGGTAAACATCAGGTTGCGCAATTCCTCTTCGTTCATAGGCGCCGAAACTACCATGTTTGGAATGCAACGCATATAGGCCAAATCATATGCACCGTGGTGTGTTGGGCCATCGGCACCGGCCAATCCACCTCTATCTAAACAAAATACTACGTTTAGTTTTTGAATAGCCACATCATGTATTACCTGATCGTAGGCCCGTTGCATAAAGCTGGAGTAAATATTGCAGAAAGGCACCATGCCTTGCGTGGCTAAACCAGCCGAAAATGTAACGGCATGTTGTTCGGCAATACCCACATCAAACGCTCGGTTGGGCATAGCTTTCATCATAATATTAAGCGAACAACCCGATGGCATAGCA
>JBIIBV010000081.1:0-4558 GCA_044239195.1 Sphingobacteriaceae bacterium
GTTAAAAAGCTAGTTTAAGCGTATTTTAAATTTGGCAGTTTGCTACGAAAGCATCAACTTTACTAGGTGAACGCAATACAAAAACTTTTTGCTATCAAATACCCCATTATACAGGGTGGTTTGGCTTGGTGTAGCGGCTGGCGCTTGGCTTCGGCAGTTTCAAATGCCGGTGGTTTGGGCCTTATTGGTGCCGGATCTATGTACCCCGATGTGTTGCGTGAACATATTCAAAAATGCAAAAAAGCGACCAATAACCCTTTTGGGGTTAATATTCCTTTGCTCTATCCCAATATGGAGGACTTGGTTGAGGTAATTTTGCAAGAGAAAGTAAACATTGTGTTTAGCTCTGCGGGCAATCCGGCTACATGGACTTCTACATTTAAAGAAAATGGCATGACCGTAGCCCATGTGGTATCGAACGTAAAATTTGCGCAAAAAGCCGCGGCTTGTGGCGTAGATGCGGTGGTTGCAGAAGGTTTTGAGGCTGGCGGACATAATGGTCGTGAGGAAACTACTACACTTTGCTTAATTCCGATGGTGCGTGAGGCCATTGATTTGCCTTTAGTAGCTGCCGGAGGTATTGCCAGTGGAAAATCGATGTTGGCGGCCATGGCCCTCGGTGCAGATGGTGTACAAGTGGGTTCTCGGTTTGCCGTGGCTACAGAATCATCGGCACACGAAAATTTTAAACAGGCCGTATTAGCTGCTCAAGAAGGCGATACCAAACTCCGCTTAAAATCGCTGGTGCCAGTGCGTTTATTAAAAAACGATTTTGCGCTTCGGGTAGCCGAGGCAGAAGCCAATGGCGCAAGTCCTGAAGAATTGGAGACTTTATTGGGACGTGCTAGAGCAAAAAAAGGCATGTTCGAAGGCGATTTATTTGAAGGAGAGTTGGAGATAGGCCAAGTATCGGCCATGTTGGACCGAGTAGAATCGGCCGAGGATATTTTACAAGCTATTTGGCAAGAATTTTTAGTAGAAAAAGCTCGTATATCGGAGCTCGATTTATCTTAAAATGAAAAATCTACACATCCATATTAGTGGAAAAGTACAGGGTGTTTTTTTTAGAGCAAGTACCAAAGCCACTGCCGATTTTTTAGGAATAAAGGGCTGGGTAAAAAATGTACCCGATGGTGGGGTAGCAATAGAAGCAGAGGGAGATGAATTTGCCCTTGGCGAATTTTTAAGCTTTTGCAAGCGTGGCCCAGATGATGCGGTGGTAGAAAAAGTAACGATAGATGAAGGCCAATTGAAAAACTATCGTAATTTTGAATTGCTTAAAAAATCCTCTTAAACCAATAAATCCGAGTATTGTCAACAGCCAGAAAATTTGCTAGCCAAACCGCTATATATGGAATAAGCACCGTGTTTTCTAGGGTGCTTAATTTCTTTCTAACGCCCATTTATGTGCGGGTATATCCGGTTAAAGCTTATGGTATTTTTACTACCATGTATAGCTGGGCCTCCATGCTCAATGCCTTGCTTTCTTTTGGTATGGAAACCACATTTTTTAGGTATTTAAATAAAGAAGAGCACCGTAAAGAAGAGGTTTACCAGAATACGTTTTTCTTCATTTTTGGCTTGGCTGCCTCTTTTGGCTTATTTGCGCTCCTTTTTGTGAGCGATATTGCCGCTTGGATGCAACGAGACACCGCCTACAGCAATCCCGATTTTGGCCGCTATGTGCAGTACTTCATTTATATCTTAATGCTCGATGCATTGAGTGTAATACCATTTGCCAAACTTAGAGCCGATGGCCGGGCCAAACGATATGGCTTGCTTAAATTCTTAAACGTATTGGTTTTTGTATCCTTAAACCTCTTTTTTATTTACGGCATTCCACATATTATTCAAAATCAATTGCCAGGAGCTCAATTTCTAGCTTCGTGGTTTAGACCGGGTTGGGTTGGCTACGTATTTCTGTCTAATTTATTAGCTAGTGCTACCGTATTAGTATTACTTATTCCCGAATTGCTTCAACTAAAACTTGGTATAAATTGGCGCATGATTGGCCAAATGCTAACTTATAGCTGGCCGGTACTTGTAGCCAACATCTCTTTTATTATTAATGAAAATATAGATAAAATATTTTTGGGTCGCCTCCTGCCGGCGGCTATTAGCCAACAAGAAGTGGGTATTTACGGCGCCTGTTGCAAGTTGGCCATCTTCTTAAGCATCTTTATTCAGGCTTTTAGGCTAGGGTCGGAACCTTTCTTTTTTAGCCACGCCAAAAATGCCAATGCCAAAGAAACGTATGCCCGTATTATGCATTATTTTGTGCTAGCGGTATGCCTTATTACCCTCAGTTTAGTAGCCAATATAGAATTGTTAAAGTACTTTATTAAAGGCAATGCCGATCAGCAAGCTCTGTATTGGTCAGGCTTAAAAATTGTACCCGTATTGTTGTTTGCCTACGTGTTTTTGGGCGTGTACATGAATTTGTCTATTTGGTATAAACTATCCGACCAAACCCGGTATGGTTTGTATATTTCTGGAGTGGGTGCTGTATTAACCATTGGGCTGAATATTTGGCTTATTCCGCAATATAGTTATGTGGCTTCTGCCTGGATTACCTTACTTGCCTACCTCAGCATGGCTGTACTTTCCTATATACTCGGGCAAAAAAATTACCCCATCCCATATCGTTTAAAACGCAATACAGCCTATATTTTATTGGCTATGGTCTTGGTTTGGCTCTCCTTTACAGTATTTAATAAGAACATTTTTATAGGCAATGGCTTATTACTAGCATATGTTTTCATAGTGTATTGGTTTGAGCAAAAAGAACTAAGGGCAATTTTAAAACGTGTATAAGCAATGACGATTAATATCATCAATACCTCTACAAATCCGCTACCTAGCTACGAAACTGCCGCTTCTGCCGGTATGGATATACGAGCCAACATCGAACAAGAGGTGGTACTAAAACCCATGGAACGTTTATTAATTCCAACTGGCTTGTATATGGAAATTCCTTTAGGTTTTGAAGCCCAAATAAGACCCAGAAGTGGCTTGGCATTTAAACACGGCATTACCGTTTTAAATAGTCCCGGAACGATAGATGCAGACTATCGGGGTGAGCTTAAAATTTTATTAATCAATTTCTCTGATAGCGATTTCACCATTCAGCATGGCGATAGAATTGCTCAAATGATTATTTCTAAACACGAAACAGTTGCTTGGTGTGAGGTTAGTGAGCTAAGTGCAACTAGCAGAGGTGAAGGTGGTTATGGCCATACCGGTGTTTCTTAATTTATTTTTTCAGACATTTATGCCCATGATTAATCGCCTGTACCATTTTCGTTTGCTCTTTTTATGCAGTGTTTTGCTGCTTAGTTTAGGCGGATGTTCGGCAAGAAAAAAAGCAATTGATGTAGATAAACTAGCAATTCAGCGCAGCAATGCTGAAAAGTTGGCGGCTATTGAGCAAACTCAAGTTCGTTTTGATAGGTTATCCATCAAGTCGAAGGCTAGTATTAATTTAGACGGCAATTCGAACGACGTAAGTGTGGCTATCCGAATAGAGAATGATAAAAAAATATGGATCTCTGTAACTGCTATTGCCGGCTTAGAGGTTGCCCGCATGCTTATTACACCCGATAGCATTAAAATTATCAATCGTTTAGAGAGTGTGTACATTAAAAAACCGTTCAGTTATATACACGAGTATACCAACCCTCAAGTAAATTTCGGAACGCTACAATCCATGTTAGTAGGCAATATATGGCCCGAAATTTTTAAACAAACACATGAAATAAGTACCAAAGATTCCCTGGTACAGCTTATGGGTAATCTGAGCAGCATTCAATACGATATTCGGTTTAACGAAGCTTTGAAAATGAAAAATTTGCACTTGCTTGACGCTACAGCCAAGCAAGAATTACAGGTTGGTTATACTGATTTTTGGGATGAAGGCGGACAATTACTACCACATATACTTAAATTAAGTTCGTTGGTGGGAGCTAAATCGGTTCAGGCAGAATTGAAATACACCAAAGTAGAAAAGGATACACCGCTAGATTTTCCCTTTAGTGTTCCCAAACGATTTTCGGTAAAAAACTAATTTTAAATACATTTGCGGCATGAAAAAGTTTTTTTATCTCTTGTTTCTCTTTTGCATGGTTTTGGGTATGCAGGCGCATGCACAAAGTAGTGCCGACCTTAAGCGTAAAAAAGAAGCGCTAACCAGAGAGATAGAAGAATTAAATCGCACGCTGAATAAAACCTCATCGAGCAAAAAATTATCCTTAAAACAAATACGAGACTTAAATTCTAAAATCAGGCTCCGCGAACAAAAAATTAATACGATTAATTCTGAGATAAATCTCTTGGATAATCAGATTAACCAAAACACAAAGACCGTAATTAACCTGCAATCGCAACTAAATCAGCTTAAGAAAGAATATGCAGGAATGCTTCGTTTCGAACAAAGAAACCAAAGTGCATACAGCAAGTTGATGTTTGTATTTGCTGCCGAAAATTTTAATCAGGCCTATAAGCGCTTGAAATATTTGCAGCAGTTTACGCAATACCGTAAAAAACAGGCAAATTATATTCA
>JBIIBV010000034.1:0-17194 GCA_044239195.1 Sphingobacteriaceae bacterium
AGCGTTTGCGCAATGGCATCGCTTTTCATAATTTCGAAATTGTCATCATCCTGCGCACGTAATTTGCGGATTGTTCTAAAGGTTCCGGTGGCTTCGCCAACTGCATTTTCCATTAAGGTGGGGTTGGTAACCATTACCGCAATGGTATAAGAAGGATTGGGATTGGTTTGAATTTGCTTGGCTCTTAATAATGGAATAACACATACTTTATCGCCACCCATGCCCATGCTCGAACCTTTTTCGGCAAATACGCCAATAATGGTGAATTTGTTATTCCCGATGGTTACGATACGGTTTACCGGATCGGTATTTTTAAATAAACGAGTTTTAACCTCGTTGCCAATAATAACTACGCTGCTACCAAATTCTTGTTCACCTTGCGAAAAATTACGCCCCGAGGCTAGTTTGTAGCCACCGGTAAATAAATAACTATCATCGGCACCTAAAATAAATAAGTTGGGGTTGGTTTTTTCGTTGCCATATTTGGCTGTAGCAGCAAAAGTGGCAAAGGTGTTTACCGAAATAATGGCCGGATAATTAAACCTCGATTTAAAGGTAAGTGCCTCTTGGTAGGTGATGGATTTATATTGTTTTGGTCGAGAACCGTTTCCGCCAATTCGGATTCCAATACCGCGGTTACGAATGGTAAAGGAATTGGAACCCATGCTCGAGAAGGTATTGTTCAATGAGCTTTTAATAGCATCGATAGAAGTTAAAATACCTACCAAAGCCATCAAGCCAAAGGCAATAATAAGAGCCGTTAAAAAGGTACGTAGCTTGTTGCTCTTTACCGATTGCATGGCCACTTTTACGTTCTCTAAATAATTCATGGGTGTGTATTAAAATAAAAAAATCCCGCTTGTTTGACAGCGGGATAGGGCTAAATGTTACAGCGACTATGGATTAAACTGAAAAGGAAGTTCCGCAGCCACAGGTGCTAGCCGCATTGGGATTGTTAAATACAAAACCACGGGCATTTAAGCCTTGCTGATAATCTACTTGCATGCCGGCTAAATACAAGCCATGGGCTTTATTCATCAATACCCGAATGCCATCAATGTTAAATTCCTGATCGCCTTCTTTTTCTTGGTCGAAGCCCAAAATGTAATTCATGCCCGCACAACCACCACCTTCTACGCCTACACGTAGGCCAAAATCGGGCGCAATCTCTTGTTGTTCTATTAACTTTTTTACTTCTGCTTTGGCGCCTTCTGTAAAACTAAGGGGCGCTTCTATCGTGGTTGTTGTACTCATCTTTTAAAAATTATATACAAATATACGCTTAAATGCACACAAACCATTTTTGTAATTGCTTTTTACATTTGCTAAACAATCGGAGTTTTTCTGATTTTTTGGCTAATTTTAACCAATAATTTTTGCATCACGCAAACAGCTACATGGCCGAAAAAAAACATACAACTACTTCTGGCATTTCTATTAAAGAGGTGTACACCACCGCAAAATCGAGTACAGAATTACCAGGCGAATTTCCCTTTACTCGAGGCATTCAAAAAGATATGTATCGGGGTAAAACCTGGACTATGCGCCAATACGCTGGTTTTTCTACTGCCGAAGAATCGAACAAGCGCTATCATTATTTATTAGCACAGGGCACCATGGGCCTTTCGGTTGCTTTTGATTTGCCCACGCAAATTGGCTACGATTCTGATCATGAGATGGCCGAAGGCGAAGTGGGTAAAGTGGGCGTAGCCATAGATTCGCTCCGCGATATGGAGATCTTATTTGATGGGATTGATCTGCAAAAAATTACCACATCTATGACCATTAATGCCACTGCCGCTATTTTGTTGAGCATGTATATTGCCGTGGCTAAGAAACAAGGTGCCGATTTAAAACAGATTTCGGGCACTATACAAAACGATATTTTAAAAGAATATGCCGCTCGGGGCACCTATATATATCCGCCCAAACCTTCTATGCGTTTGGTTACCGATGTTTTTGAGTTTTGTAGCCAAGAGGTGCCCAAGTGGAATACCATTTCTATTTCGGGCTATCACATTCGCGAAGCAGGTTCTACCGCGGTACAAGAGTTGGCCTTTACCTTGGCTAACGGCAAAGCCTATTTGCAAGCGGCCTTAGCCAGAGGCTTAGATATCAATATTTTTGCCAAACGCTTATCCTTCTTTTTCAATTGCCACAATAATTTTTTCGAAGAAATTGCCAAGTTTAGAGCTGCCCGACGTATGTGGGCTCACATCACTAAAGAATTAGGCGCCACCGATCCGGGAGCGCAAAAATTACGTTTTCATACCCAAACTGGAGGATCAACCTTAACAGCGCAACAGCCTTTAAACAATGTGGTTAGAGTAGGGCAACAGGCTTTGGCAGCTGTGTTGGGGGGCACCCAATCGTTGCATACCAATGGGTATGACGAGGCGCTCTCTTTACCTACCGAAGCAGCAGCTAAAATAGCTTTGCGTACTCAACAAATAATTGCATTTGAAAGTGGCGTAACCGATACAGTAGATCCCTTGGCTGGTTCGTATTTTGTAGAAAGCCTAACCGATGAGGTGGAGACCGCCGCTTGGAAGTATATTGAAACGATTGATGCAATGGGTGGTTCGGTACATGCTATTGAGTCTGGCTATATGCAACAAGAAATTGGCGATGCCGCCTACCGCTACCAATTAGAATTGGAGCAAGGCGATCGTATTTTGGTTGGCGTGAATGCCTTTACCCAAGAAGAGCATGCCGCTGGTGAAGTATTCCGAGTAGACGACTCGATTCGTGTAGTACAGACAGAAAAATTACAGAAACTGAAAGCGGAAAGAAATACACAAAACGTTGACACGGCTTTAGCCGATTTGGCTCGGGCTGCGGCCGGAACAGAAAACCTGGTTCCTTTCATTTTAACCGCGGTAGAAAGCTACGCTACTTTGGGTGAAATTGCCGATGTGTTACGCAAAGAATTCGGAGAATACTAACATTTTTTGTGCCCTTATTGGTGTTTAAACCTATTTTTTGAAATAAATGTTAATAAATTTCAATTTTAGTTTTTTATATGATTTTTTTTTAGAATATTCGAGGTTCCAAAGGAGGTCAACAATTCTTTGGCTTAGTACTTGTAAATCACCTTATTAGAAATTTATACATGGAAAAAACTAGTACCCAAGTATGGGACAGCTGCCTTCAGATCATCAAAGACAACATCCCGGCTCAGAGTTTTAAAACTTGGTTTGAGCCGATAAAAGCTTTGCGTTTAGAAGGTAATGTGTTAACCATACAGGTGCCGAGTTTATTCTTTTACGAGTGGTTAGAAGAACATTATGTTGGTCTGCTTCGCAAAACTGTTAAAAAACAATTGGGTGAAGAGGGACGTTTAGAATACAATATTGTGGTAGAAAAATCATCTACTACCATTCCATTTACCACCAATATGCCGTCAAACGGCAATGGAGCAGAAGGCAAAAATCAATCGATGCCTATGCCGGTGGCTTTAAATAAAGACATTAAAAATCCGTTTGTAATTCCTGGTTTAAAGAAATTGCAAGTAGATCCGCAGTTAAATGCAAACTATACTTTTGAAAATTTTGTAGAAGGCGATTGCAACCGTTTGGCACGTTCGGCAGGTTATGCCGTAGCAGCAAAACCCGGAGGTACGTCGTTTAATCCCTTAATGATTTACGGTGGCGTAGGTTTGGGTAAAACCCATTTAGCCCAAGCCATTGGTAACGAGATTAAACGCAGCATGCCCGATAAATTGGTGTTGTATGTTTCTTGTGAGAAATTTACCCAGCAATTTGTTGATGCCTTAAAAAATAACAATATCAACGATTTTGTGAATTTTTACCAAGCTATGGATGTGCTCATTATGGATGATGTGCACAATTTTGCCGGTAAAGAAAAAACACAAGATATTTTCTTCCATATTTTCAACCACTTACACCAATCGGGTAAGCAATTAATTGTTACTTCAGATAAAGCCCCTAAAGATTTGGCCGGCTTAGAAGAGCGTTTATTAAGTCGTTTTAAATGGGGTCTTTCTGCCGATTTGCAGGTGCCTGATTTAGAAACCCGTATGGCCATCTTAAAAAAGAAGATGTATGCCGATGGTATTGATTTACCAAGCGAAGTGATTGAATACGTGGCGCACAACATTGACAACAACGTGCGTGAATTAGAAGGAGCTATGGTTTCTTTATTGGCACAATCTACCTTAAATCGTAAAGAAATTGATTTGAATTTAGCCAAATCGATGCTTAAGAATTTTATCAAAAATGCCAGCAAAGAAATTTCAATGGACTACATTCAAAAATTGGTATGCGAATACTTTGAGGTGCCAATTGAAATGGTGAAATCGCAAACTCGTAAACGTGAGATTGTACAAGCTCGTCAAATATCAATGTACTTATCTAAAAGCCACACCAAAACTTCGCTTAAATCTATTGGTGCTTTCTTTGGTGGTCGCGATCACTCTACTGTAATTTATGCGTGCCAAACGGTAGAAGATTTAATTGATACCGATAAGAAATTCAAAGGCTACGTTGCCGATATTCAGAAAAAACTGAAAATGAGTTAATCAGGTTTATTCCTAAAACCTTACTACTAAACATGAACATAATTCAAAAAGGGTTATTCGTCCTGTTTTTCAGTCTTTTAAATCTTCAAAATCTTCATGCAGGGTCTAAGTATTTTACATGGCTAGATCCTCAATCAGCTTCCCGGACCCGTATTGATATTGCTTCTGGGGGGGTATTCAAGGAAGTTAGTTTAGGTGAATGGCAGCTCTATTTTAATGCGCAAGTCAACCCTCAATATGCCGTAACATTACCACCAACGGTTTCTAATCATTATTTCTTTTCTACAGATTTCAGTACGCTATTTATTACTGTAGATGGGACTGGCCAGGTTTACGAATTAAATTTTCTTCAAAAAAAGCTTATTAGAGTTGATAAGACATTTTATGCTGGATATAATTTCGGAGCAGATGTTTTTGAGCGGAATCAAGTAATTTATAGTGTGGGTGGTGTTGGCTTTTGGTCCTACAGCAAAGCGATAACTTATTTTGATGTAAAATCGGCCGAATGGCAGGCTATTCGACCTAAAAATGAAGGACCTGAATCTATTTTTGATGGGTATCAAGGCTATTCTAAAAATGCCGATAAGTTTTATACCGGCGGATCTGAAGTGGGCAAATACTTGGAGAATCATTCACTAAGCACGAGTAAAAATCTCTATGCCTATGATTTTAAAACAAACTTGTGGAACGTGTTGGGAGAAATTAATCCCGAACTGCTAAAACAGCCCAATCGAGAATTGGCTTGGAATGGTACCTATTTTGTTCAGTTTTCAAGAGAAAAGGTTTACCTCATTGACCCCGTGAAAAATACTGTTTTTGTGTACAAAAGCAATAAGGAGCAGTTTCAGGGGGGCGAATATCGTTTTGTATCTGGCGACGTGGTTTATTGCTATTGGAATTTAGATAACGGTCCGGTTAGTAAATTATCTATAAAAGATATTTACGCTAAAGCATCTTATCTAGGACCTTTTTATGCTCCTAAATCATATGCTTTGTATTATGTTTTTGGAGGATTACTAATCATTGTTTTTGCTGGCATTTTGTATTATGCCAAACGCAGAAAGCAGGAAAAATACCTCTCTTTTGATGCGCAAGAGACTGCCTTTTTGAAAGCCTTAATGGCTCTAGATGCAGAAAATTATCTATCTACGGTGGAAGTAAATGAATTATTAGGCTTGTCTGGTAAAACCTTAGAAAACCAACGCCGTATTCGTTTAAATACCATTTCACAACTCAATCAAAAAATTCAACTCTTTTTTCAAATTGAAAAAGCCATTGAGCGCCATATTTCTCCTGAAGATAAGCGCTTAACCCGATACTCCTTAAATAGTGCCGCCTTAAAGGCGCTCAAGAGCCGTTTTTAGCGCTCCGATTTTCTTATAACTAATACGTATTTTCTTATATAACATTTAGTTAAATAGGTGAATAACCCAAATCACCTATTTTTTTAGCTTAGTAGCGTTTAATGCAATTAGCTTTATGTTTTACTAAAGCCCACCAAAATAAAACATAAACTAAACAATCATGAAACTATTAAAAACCATTGCTTACGTAATCTCTGCAATTATCATTCTTTCTTTCTTCCTTCCTTGGCTTACCTTATCTTCAAGTTTTGAATTATCTGGTATGATCAGTGGTGGTGCGTCATCTTCTGCATCTACAACAGGAATTATGTCTGGCCAAGGGTTCCTAGGATTTATAGTTGTGCTGGCAGCAATTTTTATGACCTACAAGGATTATAAGTGGTCATTTGCGCCTGCGGCAATCAATGTCTTGAATGGAATAAGCTTTTTGTTTTTCACAGCAGGGAAACAATATAGCAGTACTGCCTCAGTTAACTCGGACTTTGGAAGTCAAACCTCTAGTGGTAGTGCTGGATTAAACCCTGCTATAGGTTTATACATTTTCTTTGCTTGTTCAATTCTGCTTTTGATTGTACTGCTCATAAAAGAATTTAAGCCCGACTTGCTTAGTGGCTCTGTTTCAAGTGATGGCTCTGTTACTTCTTTAGATACGGAACAATTGAAAGGATTACTAACGAATGAGTATGTGATGGCTGCCGGTATTTTAGTATTTATGTTTTGGCTAAACCAAAAAGTAGGCTCTAGCTTAAATGGCTTTAGCGATTTATTATTAGCGCTTGTATTTTTTGTTGCTATCCCATATTTCTTGGCCAAAAAAGCCGACTTCAAATTGGTTCAAAATCTGATTTTATCTTTTGCCTTGGTGTATGTGTTACTTGCACTGTTGGCCTTTTTAAATGTAAGCACCTACAGATATGCAATTGTTGGAGTAGCAAAAAGCTTTTTTGCCATTACGTTGCTAGCCTTAGTGTATGAGTTTGTTGCTAGAAAGAAAGCAGATGCAATTCCTCTAAAAGTACATGCTATTATAGAAAAACTCGATTTAAAAAAAATCGGCATCATTCTAGTACTGATTATTGCTTTAGCTTGCGTAAAAGAATTTGTCAGCAATCGAATGGCTCAAAGTAGTCAACAAGAAACTGCACAAGTTTCGGAAGATACTACCGCTACTGAATCTACTACGGCCAGCGAAACTCAGCCCCAGGTTCAAGAGCAAGCACCAATTGAAACTACGCCAGAGGTTGAAGCCGCAGCTCCTGTTCAAGAAGAGGCTAAACAGTTGTATGTGATTAATGACCCCGATGGCTATACCAATATGCGGGCTACACCAGGTGGTAAAGTAATTCGTAAGGTGTACAAAAACGAAACCTTTGAGATTGTAACTCCTGGAGACACCCATTCGGAAGTTAAATTGGCTGACGGAACCACCGGTTTTATACACAATTCACGAATTGCAAAAGCAAATTAATCTATGTCAGGAATGATGAAAATTCAGCTTTTGCTTAAAAAAATAGTATTATTTTCCCTATTTTTTTGTGGTTTCGAGTGTATCCTACTTTTAACATCATGTAATTCAACCAGCAATAATGAGAGCGCAGTTTTCGAAGACCTTCTAAAAGAACACGAGGATATTACAGACGCTACTGAAGTTGGCTTTTTACTAAAACTATCGTGGTCTGATTATCAATCACCAGATTTAAGTCAAATTTTAACCAAAAAAAATCTTTCGAGAGGAACTTTCCCTGTACCCGGAACACGCCTGCAACTGGATTTACCCATTTCTTTTGTTCATAAAAAGCCTGTTTACGTATTAGTATTATTCAGAAATGTGACCTTTCAGCAGTCCATTTTAGAAAATGGCATAGCTGAAAGAAATGGACGTTTGGTCGATGATACAAAAGTAGTTTCTGTTGATTTTCATGTAATGAGTAAAGAGGTGAGAGTTTTTTCACTTTCCGAAGACCAGTCTGAAATTGAGGAAAAAATGATGCTGGGCTTCTCTGACGATGAAGTGAACAAATGGTCTGTATTTAACCTAATGCAACCTTCGTGGAAAAGTAAACTAGAATTTTATGATGAGGGTAATCCGCTTGAAAGGTGGCTTAAACTTCGCATAGATCCTTACACCAATCTTTCTGGTATTGAACTATTACTGAAGAAGAGTAAAGCTCCAGTATATAAATTAGAAAAGGGCTCATTTAAAATTGCAACTTTCGAAGAAATTAAAGCATTGTATTCATTAATAGGTAAGAAAAGTCAGTATTTTGATGACCCCTATTTCTATGAGCAAGCCACTACTAACGAATCAGAAGAAGCTGATTCGCATGTAGATATATTGATTAATTCTAGTGATACTGCAGAAGTACAAGGTGCAGTGAAGCTATACTCTATTCAGGACCCCGATGGCTATACCAATACACGGGCTACCCCAGGAGGTAAAATCATACGTAAAGTGTACGAAAATGAAACGTTTGATATGATACAACCCGGAGAGCCGTATTCTAAAATTAAATTAACCGACGGCACGGTTGGCTATTTGCATAACTCTAGAATTAAATCAGTAAACTAATTTTCAGCATGAAATTTTTAAAACTAAGTATAACTGTCATTTTATTCACTTTTCTTCTTTCTTCTTGTGGATCTTCTGGCTCTTATTCTGATGCAGTTCCAACTATGTTTGGGGATACACCAACAGGGTACGATAATATTGAGTTAAATATGTTTGGATCTTGTATTATAAGCCATGAGGTTGTATTTACACCCTATTCTGAAAAAGGAAAATGGGAAAATATCGAAGATGGAGTCCGACTCTCAGGCTTTAGCGGTCGTTATGAACGCTTCAACGGAAATTATTATTGGGATGAGCATCCAAATGCAAAGGGCGTTGGGAAGCCGGGTAAGATACTGCGCCATTTTTCCAATTCACCTAAATTATTCCCATTGGGTTTATTTTAATTCTGAATGTTTTCTGTCATAAGGCTCCTTATTTTTTGTTGCTGCATGCAAGCTAGTTATGCCCAAAAAATCTTTAGCACATCTTATGCAAACCAAGCAGATATAAAGGTTTTTGTGGTTAAATACCCCAACCAAGCCGATTTAAAGGTATATAAAGTTGCCTATGCTAACCAAGCAAAAGACAATGACGGCAAATGGTATTTTGTAAACTATTCGAATCAATCGGATAAAAAAGTTTATTTTACGCAATATATCAATCAGGCCGATTTGAAGATTTATTTTGTGAACTACTCGAATCAGGCTGGATGGGTACAGGTGTCCAAAAAACACCTATTGTATTAAATTAACCATTCACTAAAGTTTACAATGCCCCTTAGTAAAGAAAAAATCAGAATCTTAAGCATTGGCCTATTGGCTTGGGCTTTACTTATGTTAGGCAATATCTACCTACATAAAGCTTACCCTCAATTGGAGATTGTATTTACCATATTGGCCGCTGTGGTAGGTGCCATTACTGCTTTTAAGTTGATGAAAAAACCCAACTAATATGAAAAAAGTATACTTATTTTTTGTGCTTGCCCTCCTTAGTTTTTCGGCTTTTGCACAAACTAAAAACCCCGATACCGAAGCCATTAAAAAAGCGGTAAATACCGTATTCGAAGGAATGAAAGCTTGTGATTCGGCTATGGTGAAATCGGTATTTGCGCCAGCGGCTATTTTGCAAACCATTCGTCCGGCTAAAGATGGCTTATCGGGTACGGTTACTGGCGATAGAATGGAACCTTGGCTAAAAGCCATTGCCCAGCCCAAAAAACCCGAGCAGCTGTGGAACGAAAAAATAAATTTCGATCATATTCTAATAGACGGAAATTTAGCCCAAGTATGGGGTAGTTATACCTTTCATATAGGTACCACCTTTTCGCATTGCGGCACCGATAATATTACCTTGCTAAAACATGCCGATGGCTGGAAAATTGTGTATCTAATTGATACATCCAGAAAAGATAAGTGCTTGTAACAAAAAAGCCCCCGAATTTTCGAGGGCTTTTTTTTATGTTAAATTTTTAGTTTACCAACTTCCGCTAGCACCACCACCACCAAAGCTACCGCCGCCAAAACCGCCGAAGCCACCACTATCACTGCCACCGCCGAAGCCTCCACCACTACTGCCACCGCCTCCACTAGTTAGCAGCCACCAAAAAGCACCTGCGGTACCACGGCCGCCAATCACTTGTCCGTTTCCGCCGCCCCCGGATTTGCGGGCAATGGCTATAAAAATCAGAATAAATACCAATATGAAAACCAGAGGGAAGTTTTTAGTTTTACCTTTTTTAGGGGCATCATTTTTGTATTCGCCCTTGGTATACGCAATAATATCGTTGGTTCCGGCATCTAGGCCTTGGTAATAGGCCCCTTGTTTAAATGCAGGTTTTATAGAATTTTCTATAATGCGCCGAGCAATGGCATCGGGCAATGCACCCTCCATGCCGTAGCCGGTTTGTATGCTCATCTTTCGGTCGCCAATAGAAACCAAAAGAATAACACCGTTGTTCTTTTTATCTTGGCCAATGCCCCATTTATCGGCTAAACGAACCGCATAATCGGCAACATCGTAGCCCTCTAATGTGGGTACCAGTACTACGGCAATTTGGCTAGAGGTAGAATCGGCAAAAGCAACTAATTTTTGTTCCAATGCTGCAGTTTCACCTGCCGAAAGCGTATTGGTATAATCACTTACGAGTGTAGTGGGCTTCTCCGGAAAATTTTGTGCCGAAGCGCCTATTCCCAAAAGCATCAACACAAGAATAGAGTAGAGTATTTTTTTCATGTGCTGATTCGTTTATTCACCATCGCCAAAAGCGATATCGTTACTTAATTCGTTGGTATCGTTTTCTACCGATGGAAAGTAGGTTTTTAGCTGTTGGCCAGCCTGTTCAATGCCTTTTAGAACACCTTCTAGCATGGCTCCTTTTTTAAATTCGGCTACCATAGCTTCTTTGGTACTATCCCAAAATGTAGGAGGCACCACGGCATTGATACCGCTGTCGCCAATAATGGCCACTTGTTTATCCAACACCGCTAAATAAATAAGTACCCCATTGCGGCGTTTGGTTTTGTGCATATCTAATTTGTGAAAAAACTGTACCGCACGGTCTAAAGCCGCATGCTTGCTGCTTTTCTCTACACAAATACGTATTTCACCGGAAGTAGAACGTTCCGCCGAAGCTACTGCCTGGCGAATACGTTCTTGTTCTTGTTCGTTAAATAAATGCATTAGAATTGCACGTTAGGTGCTTTAGCGGCACCAGCATCGGCTTCAAAATAACCCTTTTTAGTAAAGCCAAACATACCTGCCGTAATGTTGTTCGGGAAGGTGCGAATTTTGGAATTGTAAACTTGGGTAATTTCATTAAACTTTTGGCGCTCTACCGTAATGCGGTTTTCCGAACCTTCTAACTGCGATTGCAATTCTAAGAAGTTTTGGTTTGCCTTTAATTCCGGATAACGCTCTACCGAAACCAATAAACGACCTAAAGATTGAGTTAATTCGCCTTGTGCGGCTTGAAATTTCTGAATGCTTTCTGGCGTTAATTTGCTAGCATCTACGGTTACTGAAGTTGCTTTTGCACGAGCCTCAATTACCTTGGTTAAGGTCGATTGCTCGAAATTAGCGGCACCTTTTACGGTATTTACCAAGTTCGGAATCAAATCTGAACGACGTTGATACACGTTTTGTACCTGAGCCCATTGAGATTGTACTTGCTCATCGAGTGTAACCATAGAGTTGTAGCCACAAGAGCTAAAAGAAAATACTGCCATTACGGCAACCAGTGTATACATTAATTTTTTCATAGTCATTTTATAATTTTTATCAATTTACAAGTTAGATAGCAAATTTCATACCTTTGTTACAATCCGGGATAAAAACCTGGCACCCCATGACA
The DNA here is from genome assembly GCA_044239195.1 of Sphingobacteriaceae bacterium. Lineage (GTDB taxonomy): Bacteria > Bacteroidota > Bacteroidia > Sphingobacteriales > Sphingobacteriaceae > JAIPAN01. Next base: position 11,805 of record JBIIBV010000034.1, read on the forward strand.
CAAGAAATTGAAATCGTTCTTCTTCCCGAAGAAAAAGATGATGAGCTCTTGCTCAAGCAGAAAGTCGCTCAAGCCTTAAAAATAGCTCTTAATCGTATTCAAAGCGTACAAATACGCAAACGTTCTATCGATGCCCGCAGCCGTCAGGTAGTGTTTCGAGTAAAAGCGATTGTAGCTATTGACGAACTTTTAACACCTGAAATATTTACAGTAAACTACCCTTCGGTTACTGACAAAAAGCCCGTTCTTATTGTGGGTGCTGGTCCGGCAGGTATATTTGCTGCCTTGCGTTGCATTGAACTCGGGTTAAAACCCATTGTGCTAGAACGTGGAAAAGATGTAAAACAACGCCGCCGCGATTTAGCTGCCATTAACAAGCAGGGTCTTATCAACCCCGAATCTAATTATTGTTACGGCGAAGGTGGAGCCGGAACTTATTCTGATGGTAAATTATATACCCGCTCTAACAAACGAGGCGATGTAAACCACGTGTTGCAAACCTTAGTAGCCTATGGCGCCAGCCCCGATATTTTGGTAGATGCCCGTCCGCATATTGGTACCAACAAATTACCCCAAATTATTACAGCCCTAAGGGAACAAATTTTAAATGCCGGTGGTGAGGTAAATTTTGGCGCAAAAGTGACCGATTTTGTGTTAGACAGCAACAGCTTAAAAGGCGTAGTATTAGCAGATGGTACCAAGCTAAATGCAGAAGCTCTTATTTTAGCCACTGGCCATTCGGCAAGAGATATTTATGAATTATTGCATCAAAAACAAATAGCCATTGAGGCCAAAGCTTTTGCTTTGGGAGTACGTATAGAGCATCCGCAGGCCTTGGTTGATCAGGCGCAATACCACTGCGATGTGCGTAGCCCACACTTGCCACCTTCGTACTATAGTTTGGTAGAACAGGTAGAAAATCGAGGGGTATTTTCTTTTTGTATGTGCCCAGGCGGTATTATTGCGCCATGTGCCACCGCTTATAATGAAATTGTGGTCAACGGCTGGTCGCCTTCTAAGCGAAATAATCCTTTTGCGAATTCGGGTACTGTGGTGCAAATTAATTTGGAAGATGTGCTAGGTTCGGAAACAGATCCCTTGCGCTTATTAAACTTTCAGTTAGCTATTGAGCAACAGGCCTATCGCTTGGGCGGGGGCAATTTAGTAGCACCTGCACAACGCATGGTCGATTTTGTGGAGGGTAGAGTTTCTAACGATTTACCTCTCAATTCTTATTTGCCCGGAACCAATTCGGTAGATTTAACCGAGGTTTTGCCCGAATTTATTCATCAGCGTTTGCGAAAAGCCTTACCGGCCTTTGGTCAAAAAATGAAAGGCTATTACACCAATGAGGCCATTTTGGTTGGTGTTGAATCGAGAACCTCATCGCCGGTACGTATTCCTAGAGATCGTGAAACGCTGCAACATCCGCAAATTGCAGGCTTGTATCCCTGTGGCGAAGGGGCGGGTTATGCCGGTGGTATCGTATCGGCTGCAATAGATGGCATGAATTGTGCGGAAGCAATTGCTAAAAAAATATCTTAAATTAGATTGATGAATAAGAAAACTCTCATTTTAGGCGCCAGCACCAACCCAGAGCGGTATGCCTATTTGGCGGCTCATCGTTTAGTAGAAAATGGGCATAGCATTGTGAATATAGGTGTAAAAGCTGGGGTAGTAGCAGGAGTGCCTATAGAGCTTGCTCACGAAGTTTATTCAGATATTGATACCATCACACTTTATCTAGGTCCCGATAATCAGGCACCATATTACAACTATATTTTACAAACAAAGCCCAAACGCGTTATTTTTAATCCAGGTACTGAAAACCCAGACTTAGAAAAATTGCTCAAACTAAGAGGTATAGAGTTTACAAAAGCCTGTACCTTGGTATTGTTGGCTAGTGGCCAATATTAAGATACCTGTTGATTTACAATCCGCCACTCTTTGGGGTAATAATTGTTTAGCCTTTTTGGCAATACTTTTACCCAACCCAAGGCAAGCGATTCGAAGCAAACCAAGGCCCAACCATTCAGTGTAGTATCTACCCTAAAATCTATCCGTTTTAAATAGTTTAGGGCTTGCTCTCTGCTTAGTGGAATTCTAGGAATGTTCTCCGATGCCCAAACACTTAAGGCCAATTCGTGGTCGGGAATAAAATCATTTCCCGCAAATTTACCCAACCGAGTACCTGCTTTTTTAAGGTATAGGCGTTCTCTTAAATAGTCAAAATCAGTTAGTTGATTAGCCGGTATGGCCAAAAACACATCGCCTAGCAAGGTTAATTCATAGCCTGTGTTGGGTTTTATCCAGGCAGCTATTTCTGTAACTTTACCTTGTGCAATGCGGTTTGGTTCTTCCTTTTTATGCCGAGTAACCACTTCTTTTGTCGTCTCCTTTTTTCGAAAACAAGCGATAAAAAATCCTTCCCCTTTAAGTAAATGAGGGTAAAAGCGGTAGCCCCATTGCTTTTTGCTATCCGACTGGGTTTCTTGAATTCCCCATGCCGGCTCTAGTGGAATGCGCACACTTTCTAATTTAAAAGTGCTTGCCAACCAATCGCAGATATCTTCATTTTCTTCTTTAGAATAGGAGCAGGTAGAGTAAATGAATAAGCCATCTTCTTTTAAAGCCGGATATACATCGGCTAAAATACGTTGCTGGCGTTGGCTGCATAAATTTACCGCCTCTTCCGACCATTGACTAATGGCTTCCGGATCTTTACGAAACATACCCGAACCCGAGCAAGGCGCATCAACAACTACGATATCAAAAAAGCCAGGCACTTTACCAAAATCTTTTGGGTCGTTATTGCTTACATAGGTATTGGCCTTACCCCAGCGAATGAGGTTATCACTTAAAATAGGTACTCTCGTTTTAATAATTTCGTTCGCTAATAAGAGGCTTTCATCCGTAAGTAAGGAACTAATTAAGGTGCTTTTACCGCCCGGTGCTGCACATAAATCCAACACTTTTAGGTCCTTGCTTAAATCGCTTTGTTTAAGCACCTGCTCTAAAAACATAGACGAAGCCTCTTGTACATAATAGGCCCCTGCGTGAAACAAGGGGTCGGCAGTAAAGGAAGGACGTTCAGGTAGGTATTTTCCCGTGCTAGACCAAGCAATGGTTTCTGCTTCCAGAAATACCGAACTTGGCTTTGCCGGATTTTTCCGAACACTGGTAAGCATTTCTTCACTTTCGTGTAGTTGTACAAAAGCAGTGACCTTTGGAGCAGCAATGCGCTTCAATGAATCTAAAAGTGCTTCTGGTAAGGGGTATTTCATCACCTCAAAGTACGCGAATAATTGCAAACAAAAAAACAAGTCTATTTAATGATTATGGATTATTACAGGGAGCTTTTAAAACAATATTCTAAATTTTTAGGTCCGATATCGCATTTGGAGTCGTATCTTTGTTATTATGCAAAATGAAATTCCTGTAGAATCAAGAAAAGAAGTAATGACTTACTTAGAGCCCTTTATGGAGGGGGAAATGGCTACGTATTTAAGGCCAGTAGAAGAGTTGTGGCAACCAAGCGATTTTTTGCCTGACGCTAGTAAAGAAACTTTTTTTGCCGATATCAAAGAACTACAACAAAATGCTAAAGAACTGCCGTATGATGTATTGGCAGTACTTATTGGCGATACCATTACCGAGGAAGCCTTACCAACCTACGAATCGTGGTTGATGATGGTGAATGATGTTTCTAGAAACGAACAAGGCGGTTGGATGAAGTTCTTAAGAGCTTGGACTGCTGAAGAAAATCGCCATGGCGATTTATTAAATAAGTATTTATACTTAAGTGGTCGTGTGGATATGCGTGCTATGGAAATATCTACTCAATATTTAATCCACGATGGCTTTGATATTCAAACCTACAATGATCCGTATCGCACTTTCGTATACACTTCTTTCCAGGAATTGGCCACCAATGTTTCGCACCGCAGAGTAGCCGGTTTGGCTAAACAGGCAGGGGATAAGTTGATGGCTAAAATGTGCGGCGTTATTGCTTCAGACGAGGCTAGACATGCGAAAGCATACATCTCTTTAATTAAAAAAGCTTTTGAAGTTGATGCGAACCAAGTGATGTTGGCTTTTGAGGATATGATGAAGAAAAAAATTGTGATGCCTGCGCATTTTTTGCGTGAAATTGGTTTACAAGTGGGCCAAACTTTTGGTCATTTTACCGATGCAGCACAACGTACCGGAGTTTATACTGCTACGGATTATGTAGATATTATGAAAGAGCTGCTGGTAGAATGGCAAATTGAAAGCATGCGTGATTTAAACGAAGCTGGAGAAAAAGCTAGAGATTATGTAATGGCATTACCCGACCGCTTAATGAGAGTTGCCGAACGGATGAAAAGTCCTGGATTAGATTATAAATTTAGCTGGATACACGCTTAACAAAAAAGCCCCGAATTTCGGGGCTTTTTTTATGCTTACATATTTCGTCGGTATTGGCCACCCACGCTATACAAAGCATTGGATATTTGACCAATGGAACAAATTTTACAAACTTCCATCAAGCTCTCGAAAATATTCTCACCGGCTAAGGCTTTTTGTTGAAGCGCTAGCAAGGCCGCATCGGCCACTCCTTTATTTCGTTCTTGGAAAGCACTTAGCGTAGCAATTTGAAATTGCTTCTCGTCTTCTGTAGCCCGAATAACTTCACCCGGTAAAATAGTTGGCGATCCATTCTTATTTAAAAACATATTTACGCCCACAATGGGAAATTCGCCATTGTGTTTTAGCGTTTCGTAATACAAACTCTCTTCTTGTATTTTACCTCGTTGATACATGGTTTCCATGGCGCCTAATACACCGCCACGTTCGTTTATACGTTTAAATTCTTCGAGTACGGCTTCTTCAACTAAATCGGTTAATTCCTCTATAATAAAGGCCCCCTGCAGTGGGTTTTCATTTTTAGCCAAGCCCAATTCTCGGTTAATAATTAACTGAATGGCCATGGCTCTACGAACCGATTCTTCGGTAGGTGTGGTAATGGCTTCATCATAGGCATTGGTGTGCAAAGAATTGCAATTATCGTAAATGGCATACAAAGCTTGCAGGGTAGTGCGTATATCGTTAAAATCTATTTCTTGTGCATGTAGCGAACGCCCCGAGGTTTGAATATGGTATTTCAGTTTTTGCGAACGCTCCGCTCCTTTGTATTTGTATTTAATGGCTTTTGCCCAAATGCGTCGGGCTACACGGCCAATAACCGCATACTCCGGATCGATTCCGTTGGAGAAAAAGAAGGATAAATTGGGGGCAAAGTCGTCAATTTTCATCCCACGGCTTAAATAATACTCTACAAAAGTAAAGCCGTTGCTCAGGGTAAAGGCCAATTGCGAAATGGGGTTAGCCCCGGCTTCTGCAATGTGGTA
>JBIIBV010000112.1:0-4447 GCA_044239195.1 Sphingobacteriaceae bacterium
TACGACAGTGATTGTGACGAAGAACTTCGTACTGCAATTAAAGCAATCACAGGTACCGAATTTCTTGGTGGCGAGAATCACGAAGTAGTCGATGCGGTTATTTTGTGGTGGCGAGATGGCGATGGCGATCTTGTTGATGAATTAGTGGATGCACTTACTTACTTATCCGAAACTGGACCGATATGGGTGATAACTCCAAAGCTTGGTCGCCCGTATCACGTTGAACCAAGCGAGATTCAAGATGCTGCGCCAATCGCCGGCTTAAGCCAAACATCGACGATTCCGCTAGCAAAAGATTGGACCGCTACTCGTCTAGTGGCACGTAAAGCCGGCAAACGATAAGTTTGCGCACATGACACTAACAATTGGCCAAGCCGCCCCAGAATTCAACTTAATGGATCAACACGGAAATAATGTTTCACTCTCTTCATTTAAGGGAAAGAAAAACGTTGTTGTTCTCTTCTATCCATTTGCATTCTCAGGTATTTGTACCGGTGAACTCTGCGCACTTCGTGATGACCTTGCAGCATTTCAAAATGACAACGTTCAATTGTTAGCCGTCTCTTGTGATCCAATGTATGCACAACGCGCTTTCGCAGAACAAGAAGGTTACAAATTCCCAGTGCTCGCAGACTTCTGGCCACACGGCGCAGCAGCTAAGGCGTACGGTGTTTTCAATGAAGAACGCGGCTGCGCAACACGTGGCACATTCGTAATTGATAAAGAAGGAATCCTGCGTTGGCAGGTAGTAAATGGCCTTGGCGATGCGCGTAACGTCGCTGATTACAAGGGTGCAATCGCATCTCTTTAATAGGTTAGACTTAGGGCTTCCACTTAACGGTGGAACGTAAGGGTGCTTAGCTCAGTGGTAGAGCGTCTCGTTTACACCGAGAATGTCGGGGGTTCGAAACCCTCAGCGCCCACCAGGTACTAAAAACAATTACACATATTGCACTTACCAAGCCAGGGAGGCGTTATGAAAGCCAGCCCCAGCGATCAGCGCCAAATTCTAGATATTCAAAATTTTGATTTCACAACTGCAACTCTTAAAAACAAAGCAGCAAATCTTCCTGAAATTACTGAAATAAATAAGCTAACTATTCGCGCAAACAATGCACGCGACTTACGTATTGCGGCTCAAACTGAAGCAAGTGATGTACAACGCGAACTTACGCGCGCAGAAGGCGATGTAGAACAAGTAGTCACACGCATCACTCGCGATGAAGCTCGCCTTAATTCAGGCACTGGATCGGCTAAGGATTTAGAGGGCTTAACTCACGAAGTAGAAACGCTGAATAAACGCCGCGCAGAACTCGAAGAAGTTGAACTCGAAATCATGATGCGTATGGATTCAATCAAAGAGCGCATCTCAACTCTAGAAAAAGAAGAAGCAGATCTTGCAGCAGAAATTGCAGATCTTGAGATTAAGAAAGAAAACGCGCTGACAGTTATCCATTCAGATATTGAAAAGATTGCGCAAGATCGAAGCGAAACATCTAAATCTGTTGACGCCGCGCTACTCGAGCTATACGAAAAGATCAGAAGCGGTGGGGGATCAGGAGCTGCACCCCTTAAGGCCGGTCAATGCGGTGGATGCCATCTTTCTGTTAACGCTGTCGAACTCAAGAGAATTTTAGATTTAAGTGATGACGAAGTTGTTCGCTGCGAAGAGTGCCGCTGCATTTTGGTGCGTGGAGTTTAAGCAATGGCTAGAGCATTTACATTAACCGCAGATGGCGGATCGCGTGGAAACCCTGGTCCTGCTGGCTACGGCGCAGTCGTTAGCGAAAATGGAAAAATCGTTGCCGAGCTTTATGACTACATCGGTGTTGCAACAAATAACGTGGCTGAATATCAAGGACTTATTGCAGGTTTAATTCACATTCACTCACTTGATTCAGATGCAACTGTTGAAGTGCAGATGGATAGCAAGTTAGTTGTCGAACAGATGAGTGGTCGCTGGCAGATTAAGCATTCAAATATGCGTGAACTAGCAGCGCAAGCACGCGCCGCACATACTCCTTCACTAGTTAAGTACTTATGGATTCCACGCGACCTTAATTCGCACGCCGATCGCTTAGCCAATAAAGCACTTGATAATGAAAGCGGCGGCTCAGAAACTCACGCACCAGTGCAGATTAATTACCTCACTGATCGCCTTCGCTCTGATGAAGTTCCAACAACGATTTATTTGATTCGCCATGGTGAAACACCAATGACGCCAGAGCGCCGCTTCTCTGGATCTGGCACAAATGATCCTGGTTTATCTGACACTGGACTTACACAAGCCGCAGCCGTTGCCAAAGTTGTTGAAGAAATAAAGCCAGATGTTTTGATTTCATCGCCCATGAAGCGCGCTCAACAAACCGCACAAGCAATTGCACAATCTACTCACTTGCCAATTATCGAAGATGAAATCTGGACCGAGCTTTCATTTGGGCATTGGGATGGATTAACAAACCAAGAAGTTCGTGAAAAGTTCAGCGAAGAATACGAAGCATGGCTCTCATCAACTGCCATCGCACCTAAAGATGGCGAATCACATAACTCAATTGCTGCTCGGATCGAAGCTGGATTAAGCCACTTAGTTGATACATATCCAGGCAAGAAAGTTGTTGTAGTTACACATAACATGGTTATTCGTCACGCAGTACGAATCACTGTAGGTGCACCAATTGAAAGTGTGTTTCACGTAGATATCACTCCCGCTTCAGTTACCTCTTTAAGTATCTGGCCAAGTGATGGGTTGCGTTGCCTTCGCATGGTCAGCAACGACGCACATTTAAGTTAAATCACGCCTGAATAAATCACGTTTACTAACTACTAATCTCTGCCGTATCCTTAATCACTGAAGAGTCGCCCGGGTCACCGCGTTGTCGCAAGACACCGAGGAAAGTCCGGACTTCACAGAGCAAGGCGGTGGGTAACACCCACCCGGAGCAATCCGCGGGAACAGTGCAACAGAAAGTAAACCGCCAATAGAAATATTGGTAAGGATGAAACGGTGGTGTAAGAGACCACCAGTAATTGCAGTAATGCAGTTAGCTATGTAAACCCCGCCTGAAGCAAGACCACGCAGTTGGCGTTCGAGTGCTGCTCGCACGAGTCAACGGGTAGGTTGCTTGATTACGTAAGTGATTACGTAACTAGATGGATGGTGATCGGTTCGCAAGAACCACAGGATCCGGCTTATAGGGCGACTCTTCTTTAAGCTTTTATTTTGGCACTGTTAGAGTTATCAGTACCGTGGTTGAGAGGTTGATTAGTTGAAGCTATTGAAATTTGAATTAATTCCAGCACTGCTTCTCCTACTTGCTGCATGCTCTAATGATTCGCAAGCGATCATAAAAGTGAATCTTGCGCCAGTGCCTTATTCGATAGAAGTCCCAGCAGAGATTGCAAAGCATTTGTCCATTGAGAATATGGTTACAAGCACTCCAAACGAATTTACAAATCAGGCACGAGAGGCCGGGGCAATCGCGCAGGTGTATATCAACTACAAGGCAGCTGATGGAACTATGCATGGCTTTGCTGGTGTTTACTACTTCAAAAAGGCTGACTTTGAAAAAGCACAAAATCCTAACGAACCACCTGTATATGGGAGCAAAGTCGTAGAAGAAAAATCAATGGTTGTACTTATCCAGGGGCCGCAAGAGTCTATGTTTGAGCAAAATTCACAAGATGATAAGAATTCTGCCGCTCTATACACGCTGATTTATGATCCTAAATCATTTAAATCTTCATAGCTACGAATAAAACTAAGCAGAGCCTTGCAAATCTTTGTGGGCCACAACGTGGGCATTTGCCCTTTTCGAGCGTGAATCGAAAGTCTCCGGCTTATAGGGCGACTCTTCTTTAAGCTTTTGTTACTGCGAGTAACTCTAATTCTGTGCAATAATTCACAGACGATCGCTTGGTAGTAATCGGGACTTGGTTAATTACCGGGTCCCTTTTGCTTTCCACAGAGTTGATTCATCCACAGATTGTTCTATTTCAGTATTTCGTTGTTTCCTAATTGCATAACTTCGCTCTCGTGATGGGGGCGTGTTGTAATTGGCAGCCTGGTTGTTTACCAAGCGATCGGAGCGGGTTCAAAACCCGTCGTCTCCACCACAGTCTTAACTGATTCAGCTCGACCTATTGGTAGCGGTCAAAAGAGTTGTTCCAGATTTGCATGAAAGAGCCCCAAGAGATTGGGGCTCTTTCTGTATCTTCCTTTTATTAGGCGGGCTTACTTATAATAAATCTATGATTCTTGAAACCGTATTCGTGGAAATTTCACCTGAAAATCATTCGAAGTTTGAAGCTGCCGTAAAACGTGGAGTGGCAGAAATTCTCACTAAATCCAAAGGATTCATTGATTTCGAAATGCATAAAGGAATTGAACAGCCCAACATGTATTCATTCCTTGTTCACTGGGAAACACTTGAGGACCACACTGTTGGCT
>JBIIBV010000121.1:0-4322 GCA_044239195.1 Sphingobacteriaceae bacterium
CATACGGCAGTGGAATCGGCAGTGGTTAAATCGGTTGAGGTGGTTGATGAATGTGTTGGTTCGGTGATTGATTGGTGCCAACAACATGGCGGTAAGCTCATTGTTACTGCAGACCATGGCAATGCCGACCAAATCTTAACCGCCGATGGTAAACCCCATACTGCTCATACCACGAACCTCGTTCCAGTTGCCATTAACATCCCTGGCATTCGTTTAATGCCAAAAGGTGGCAAGTTAGGAAACCTTGCACCAACGATTCTTGATTTGCTTGGATTAGAGAAACCTATTGAAATGACCGAGAAAAGTCTTATTATTAAGTAAATGCATAAATGGAGGCAGTCCCAATGACCAAAGTCTTAAAGTTTAGCGAATATCCTTTACACTTACCAAAATTCCCTAAAATCGAAAAGAAGTTTAATGTTTTGTTGGCGGAATTTGAAACAGCAGCCAATGCTCAAATTCAACGTCGAATTATGAATAAAATCGGTAAATTTATGGATGAAGTTCAAACCGACTTCACGATCATATCTGTCCGCCACTCCATTGATACACGAGATGAAACGTATAAAAAAGCTAATGATTTGATCAATGAAGTTGGCCCGATGGTCCAAGGTCTTGGCAATCGCTATTCAAAAGCAGTATTAGCGAGCAAACATCGCGTTGAACTTGAAAAAATAGTTGGATCTTTCTTATTTAAGAAATTAGAACTTGCGGCAAAAACTTTTGATCAAAAAATCCTTCAAGATTTACAAGAAGAAAACCGCCTCTCTACTGAATATGACGCTTTAATGGCAAGTGCTCAAATTGCCTTTGATGGTGGAACCTATAACTTATCGCAAATGGGTAAATTTGCAGTAAGCAAAGACCGCGATATCCGGAAACGTGCAAGCAAAGCAGTCGAGCAATGGATGGAAGAAAAAGAACAACCATTGGCTGATATTTACAGTAAATTAGTGACTTTACGTCATGGCATGGCGAAGAAATTAGGATATGGATCCTTTACCCAAATGGCATATGACAGAATGGGGAGAACTGATTATGGTCCTAAAGATGTCAAATCTTACCGTGATCAAATTCTTGAATCCGTTGTCCCTTTATCCAACAAGTTAACCAGACAACAAATCAAGCGGATTGATGTACCAGCACCAAAGTTTTATGATTTAGCCATTCAATTCAAGGATGGAAATGCCACACCTAAAGGTGATAAAAACTATTTAGTGAAAGCAGCATTAACCATGTATAAAGATATGGGTGAAGAAATTGGTGAGTTTTTCCAAGCGATGGTGGACCAAGAACTCTTAGATTTAGAGGCAAAACCAGGCAAACGTGGTGGCGGTTACATGACCTTCTTCCCTCGCTATCAAATGCCTTTTGTTTTCTCTAACTTTAATGGCACTGCCGGTGACGTTGATGTCTTAACCCATGAAATTGGCCATGCTTTCCAAGGGTTTATGTCAAGAAAAATTAAACCTGTTGAATACCGTGATCCAACGATGGAAGAAGCAGAAATTCATTCGATGTCGATGGAATTCTTTGCTACACCATACATGGAATCTTTCTTTAAAGAAGATAAAGATAAATACTTATTTGGTCACTTAGAAGGTGCCATTAACTTCTTACCCTATGGTGTTACCGTCGATGAATTCCAACATTGGGTTTATGAAAATCCAACCGTCACCCACGATCAACGTTGTGCCAAGTGGCGTGAGATTGAAATTAAATACACCCCTTATAAGAAATACACTGGATTCCCTCTATATGAAAAGGGTGCTCGCTGGATGAGACAAGCCCATATTTATTCTTCACCCTTCTACTATATTGACTACACACTCGCCCAAGTGATCGCCTTACAATTCTTAGGTTTAATGAAGAAAAATCATGCTAAAGCCTGGAAAAAATATGTCAAGGTTTGTTCCCTTGGAGGCAAGTACCCATTCACTCAATTATTGGAAAAAGCCAAACTCAAGAATCCATTCTTAGACGGTACCATCAAGAAAACCTTTAGACCTGTTAAAAAGTTATTGAAAGAATACGGTCAAAAGTTCCAAGCTTAATCCAACGCACAAAAGAAAAAAACTAGTGAAAAACCTAGTTTTTTTTATTTTAAAAAACTTAAACAAAGTAGATTAAATAAGTCAAGAAATATTTATTATTTTTTTCTTGAAAATAATCTTTACAATTCTATTCCTATGGTATGATGAATTCATAACTAATTGAGTCTTTTTGGAGGCATCAAACATGGAAGTTAGGTTAGAAAATTTAACCAAAATTTTTGAAAGTAAAAATTCAGAAAGGACCATTGCGGTTAATAACTTTAATTTTACAATTCCTGATGGAAAACTAGTCGGCTTACTTGGGCCATCTGGGTGCGGTAAATCAACCACTTTATATATGATTTCAGGCTTACTTTATCCTACTCAAGGGAGAATCTTTTTTGGTGATGAAGATGTCACTGAACTATCTCCGGAACAACGTGGGATAGGTTTGGTCTTTCAAAACTACGCATTGTATCCTCATATGACGGTAAGAAAAAACATTAGTTTTCCCTTGGAAAATATGAATCTAAAAAAGACAAATGTTGATGACGCTATTCATAAGGCAAATCTCTCAATCTCACCAAAAGAATCAAAAATTTATTATCAATTCCTAAAAGACGCCATTGTTTTAAAAAATAAATTCAAACGCCTTGAAAGTGAAGCCAAGGCTGTCTACCAATCTAAACGCCTTGATTTGATCAAAGCCAAGCAATCCAATGGTATCAAGAACTTAAAAAACGAATTTACGCAACAATTAAAATCCTTTCAAACTGAATATCAAACCGCCCTTGCCAAATTAACGCCTAAAAATCTTAAGGAATTAATCTCTTTTATAAACTCGAGTTATGAAACCATCAATAAGGGTTATCAAACCAAGAAACGTCAACTCATCCTTCAAAGTTTAATCAATCCTACTCAATGGGTTAACTTCCAAGAAAAACTTTGGAAAAAACTCTCTAGTGTTGTTCCTACCCAATTAAAACAAGTCGAAGAAGCTCGATATAAAAACTATTCACAATTCATTCATGATGAAGTGGTTGCCATGGCCAAACTTGTTGGGATTGAAGATCAATTAAAAAAGAAACCTGCCCAATTATCTGGTGGTCAACAGCAACGGGTAGCGATTGCTAGAGCGTTGGTGAAGAAACCTAAGGTCTTATTATTGGATGAACCGTTATCCAATCTTGATGCCCGATTAAGACTGCAAACCCGTGAAGAAATTAAACGAATTCAAAAAGAAACAGGTATTACCACTGTATTTGTGACTCACGACCAAGAAGAAGCAATGTCAATTTCTGATGAAATCGTCTTGATGAATTATGGGGCGGAACAACAAAAAGGTAATCCCCAAGAAGTCTATAACCAACCACAAAACTTATTTGTTGCTAAGTTTTTAGGGATGCCACAAATCAATCTTTACCAAGCCACCATCAAACAAGGGAAGGCATACATACAAAACCAAGTTGTGTTTGAGTCAAAGAAACTAGGGAACTTTGAAGGTTCCGTTTTAGTCGGAGTTAGGCCAGAAGGGTATGAAATTGATGATAAGGGAGCCTTATCTTTGCAACCTCAATTTGTTGAAATGATTGGTCGTGATATGTCACTTGTCGCCTCGCACCCTGATGCTTTAACCCCTAGCATCCGTGTTGTATTGGCCATGGACGAATTTAAATTTAACCCTAATCAGATGATTCGAATGAGGCTCAAACCTCTTAAAACTTTTGTTTTTGAAAAAGACACTGGCCGGAGGCTTGCATAATGTTAGATCACAAACGTGATTTAAAGGCTTGGTTTTATCTTGCGATCCCATTGTTTTTAATGTCGATCTTCACCTTCTATCCTCTGGTTAAAACTTTATTAATATCCGTTTTTTCAGAATATAATCCACTGACGGACGATTTTGGTCGTTATTTTGATTTTTATGCTTATCTTGCCGTCTTCAATGATCGCTTTTTCATTCAATCATTATCCAATTCAATGGTTTTGGTTTTTGTTTCCGTTCCGATTTCCACCATTCTCGCCTTGTTAATTGCCGTGGCTTTAAATTCAATCAAAGGTTTACAAAAAATCTTCCAAACTATTTTTTTCTTACCTTATGTGACCAACGCTCTTGCCATTGGGATGGTATTTAATGTTATGTTTTCTCATCCATTGGTTTCCGGCATCGCTGCAGAAGGATTAATTAATACATTATTTCAAACCAGCATTGATTGGGTTGGTCCGACGGCAACCTATGACCGCTGGATGTTGGTTGTTCTCATTTACTCCATTTGGAATGGGCTAGAC
>JBIIBV010000035.1:0-16606 GCA_044239195.1 Sphingobacteriaceae bacterium
CACCAGAAGCCAAAGCAATACCTAAACATAAAGGTACGGCTACTAAAAATACGACGATACCTGCAGGCAAATCGCTCTTTAGTTGAGCAAAAGAAAATTTGTTCATAATAAAATTTAAATTTTGGATTTAATCAATACATACGCCTTTTTGGCATACAAAAACAAGGTCGATTAAACAGATTTCGGGGGTAATTCGGGGAGTGTAGAATAACCAGGGTGGCTATCGGTATTGCAAATTGGATGGCTGTGTGCATAGCGTATTTCAGCCATGAAAAAAGATTCCGATTGAACGTAAAATAAATTTGAATTTAGCTCTTTTTCTTTGGCATAATTCTCCTTTTCTGTAGCTTCTTTTTCTGAATTAGCCTGGCTATCGGCAACATATTCAAAAGAACTTTCTAATTTCATTGAAGCAAATAAGGGTTCCACCACACCTAAAGCAAAGATGAGTAAAAGAATATGAGCTGCTATGTAAACTAAACGTTGTTTCACGTAATGCAAACATAGAGTTAGAAAGCCGACAAGGCAAATCCCAATTGTAAAAAAAATGTCAACAAAAAAGGCCCCGAAATCGGGGCCTTTGTGGAGAATATCGGATTCGAACCGATCACCTCTTCACTGCCAGCGAAGCGCTCTAGCCAAATGAGCTAATCCCCCGTGTTTATTTTTATTAGAACTATCACCTTCCCGATTTTCATCGGGACGCTCTAGCCAAATGAGCTAATCCCCCGTAGTATGGAGTGCAATTTTCGGCAATTAATTTGATTTACGCAAATAGTTCTGCACTAGTTTTGCCGTACGCTCTGAGGCACCTGCGGGTCCTACACGTTTTGCTAAGGCTTCATAATCAGACAGCATTTGGGTTCTTTGGACTGTATCGCTCAATAAAGGCGCTAATTGGTTAGCTATTTCTGCAGGGTTACAGTCCTCCTGTATAAGCTCTTTCACCACTTGTTTATCGAGTATCAAATTAACCAAGGATATAAACTTGATGTTTACCAACAGCCGAGCAATGGCTACAGAGAGCCTATTCCCTTTATACAATACCACTTCAGGGCATTTCAATAAAGCTGTTTCCAAGGTAGCCGTACCCGAAGTCACCAAGGCTGCTTGCGCATTCAGCAACAAATCGTAGGTGGCATTAGTTACAATTTTAATGTTTCTGTTGCCCAAATACGGAGCGTAGTCCGCTTGGCTAAGCATGGGTGCACCAGCCAATACACATTCATATTCAGGGAATAAATCGCTGACTGCCAACATATCGGGCAATACGTGCTTCAGCTCCATTTTACGGCTGCCGGGCAATAAGGCAATAATGGGTTTTTCGGAAAGCTGATGCGTTTTTCGGAAATTTTTATCGGCTTTATGCGCACCAATGGCATCCATAAGTGGGTTGCCCACATAATCTACCTCCATGCCCCAGGTTTTGTAAAACTCAACCTCAAAGGGCAAAATACAAAACAAATAGTCTACCACTTTTTTAATTTTGAGCACTCTTTTCTGATTCCAAGCCCACACTTTAGGGGAAATGTAAAAGAACACCGGAATGCCTTTTTCTTTAGCAAATTGTGCAATTTTTAAATTGAACCCTGGAAAATCAATGAGAATAAGGGCATCGGGCTGATAAGCCAATACAGCTTCTTTGGCCAACTTCATATTTTTGAAAATAGTGCCCAAATTGGCCACTACTTCTACAAAACCCATAAAAGCCAATTCCGAACAATGCTTATCTAAAACAGCACCCTCATGTTGCATTAAATCGCCCCCAAAGCCACGAAAATTGGCTTGGGCATCTTCTTGCTTTAAAGCTTTAATTAGGTTGGCTCCGTGCAAATCGCCAGAAGCTTCGCCTGCTATTACATAGTATTTCATATGGCCTGTTTACTGAGATAAAAAACGAGCAAACAGATTACAAAACTACTGGCTAAGATGCCTCTGGCTAAACGCTCTAACTGATAGCTATACGCAAAACGGACAGCAATTAAATTGAGGGCAATGGCTACAAAATAATATGCGTCATTGCTTTTTTGTATGGCCCACTGCCTATGAACCAAAAAATTAAACAATAATACTAGCCCGGGCAAACAAATGCCAGCCAAAATACCGAGTAAAATACTATCCTTCTTGAACATCAAAATTCCACGTGTTAAGGGTTTGAATGGCATGGTGAGCGGTCATGTCAAATTGTACCGGCACTACCGAAGCAAAACCTTGCTCCAAGGCATACACATCGGTATCTTCACCCTGATCGTTGTTTTGAAATACGCCGGTTAGCCAATAATAATTGCGTTTATAGGGGTCTTGGCGCTCGTCAAACTCTTCGGCCCATTTGGCATTGGCCTGACGGCAAATTTTAATGCCTTTTATTTTTTCGGCTTTAGGGAAGTTCACATTTAAGAGCGTACCCAGGGGCAATCCATTGGCCAATACTTGTTTGGCTACCGCCTGTACAATGGGTTTTAGCGGACTAAAATCAGCATCGTAACTAAAATCATCTAAAGAAAAACCTACAGATGGAATACTTTCAATTGCTCCCTCTACGGCCGCCGACATGGTACCCGAATAAATTACATTGATGGAATTATTAAGTCCGTGATTGATTCCGGAAACGCATAAATCGGGCTTTTTGCCTTTAAATATTTTATTCACGGCTAATTTCACACAATCTACGGGCGTGCCCGAGCATTTGTACATTTCTACACCGGGGTATAAATGCACTTTATCTAAACGCAAAGGTTTACCAATGGTAATGGCATGCCCCATACCCGATTGCGGGCTATCGGGGGCTACCACCGTTACATCGCCCAAAGGCAACATCATATCTATTAGGGCTTTAATGCCTGGGGCATCAATACCATCGTCGTTTACAACAAGAATTACTGGTTTTTTCACAGAGCTAAAATACAAATAAATGCGGCTGTGCTACAAACCCTTTGCTCCGGCTTTAATTTCATCTACCACAGCTGGATCTAGTAACGTACTGGTATCGCCCAAATTTTCGGTTTCGCCCTCGGCTATTTTACGCAAAATGCGGCGCATAATTTTGCCAGAGCGGGTTTTTGGCAAACCTGTTACAAACTGAATTTTGTCGGGCTTGGCAATGGCGCCAATAATACGGGTAAGGGTTTGCAAAATATCTTTACGGGTTAAATCGTGATCGTGGATAGAACTTCCTAAAATAACATAAGCATAAATTCCTTGTCCTTTAATATCGTGCGGATAGCCTACTACCGCACTTTCAATCACATCAGCATGCATATTGATGGCATTTTCTACCTCTGCAGTACCAATACGGTGGCCCGACACATTCATGACATCATCCACTCGACCGGTAATGCGGTAATAGCCGTTTTCATCACGCAAGCAACCATCGCCTGTAAAGTATTTATTTGCGTAAGTACTAAAATACGTGCTGCGGCAACGCTCGTGATCTCCGTAGGTGGTACGAATAATACCCGGCCAAGGGAATTTGATACACAAGTTTCCACTTACGCCATTTCCTTCAATTTCGTTTCCGTTTTCATCTACCAAACAAGGCTGCACACCCGGCAAAGGAAGGCTAGCGTAACTTGGCTTGGTTGGCGTTATACCGGCTATTGGACTAATCATGATTCCTCCGGTTTCAGTTTGCCACCACGTGTCTACAATGGGGCAGTTTCCTTTGCCTATTTTTTCGTTGTACCAATGCCATGCCTCTTCGTTTATGGGCTCACCCACCGAACCTAGTTTAGTTAATGAGCTTAAGTCTTTGCCTTTTAAGGGTTCATCGCCAAAACTCATAAGCGAACGAATGGCCGTTGGAGCGGTGTATAAAATATTTACCCGATGTTTAGCTACAATATCCCAAAAGCGGCCGGCATCTGGCCAAGTCGGAATGCCTTCGAATAATAAAGTAGTGGCTCCCTGCAATAAGGCACCATACACCAAATACGAATGGCCGGTAATCCAGCCAATATCGGCGGTGCAGAAAAACACTTCGCCAGGCTGGTATTGGAACACATTGGCAAAAGTATAGCCGGTGTATACCATGTAGCCTCCGCAGGTATGTACCACTCCTTTTGGTTTACCGGTAGAACCCGAGGTATATAAAATAAATAAGGGGTCTTCGGCATCCATGGGCTCGGCTGGGCAAGGCGGATTTCCTTGCTTTTCTACCTTATTCACTTCATCTTCCCACCAGCAGTCGCGGTCTTTAATCATCGAAACTGGCGTACGACTTCTAGTCAGCACGATTACTCGTTTAACCGATGGGCATTGCACCAAAGCGTCATCAACAACAGTTTTTAAGGGGACTTCTTTGGTTCCTCTAAAACCGCCATCGGCGGTAATAACCAGATTGCACTGGGCATCAAGTATACGATCGGCAATAGATTGGGCCGAAAAGCCACCAAAAACTACCGAATGTACGGCTCCAATACGGGCACAAGCCAATACGGCAATAGCCAATTCGGGCACCATGGGCATATATATACAAATCCGATCGCCTTTTTTAGCACCATTATTTTTGAGTACATGGGCAAATTGAGATACTTTGGCATGTAGTTCTTTATAGCTTATTTTCCTGAAATCTTCTTCCGGATTGTTGGGCTCCCATATTAATGCGGTGGCATGAGGAGTTGTGGCGGCATAGCGATCGATACAATTCTCGGTGATATTTAATTTGGCACCCTTAAACCAGCTTGTATGGGCGGTTTTAAAATCCCATTCCAGTACCTTATCCCACTTTTTCTGCCAACTAAAATGTTCGGCAATTGCTGCCCAAAAAACTTCGGGTTGGTCTACGCTTTTTTGGTAAACCTGTTTATATTCCTCAAAAGACTTGATACGTAAATCCATAATTTTGGCACGGCAGGTATGATTATTAGCTAAATATAAACATATTCGCCATTTTTGCATGTGCCTGCACAAGCAAAAGAAATATTCACAAATACGCTTGTGATTTAAATAATTAATTTCGATATTTGCAAGCCCCGATAAAAAGGGTTTTAATAAGCTAAAAATCAAAAGTCATGTCGAGAGTTTGTGATTTAACAGGAAAAATGCCGATTAAAGGCCACCACGTTTCGAATTCGAATGTGAAAACCAATCGTAAATTTTATCCTAACCTACAGGTGAAAAAGTTTTACATCCCTGAAGAAGACCGTTGGATTACGTTGAAAGTAAGTACTTCAGCGATTAAAACCATTACTAAAAATGGTATTACTGCGGTAATTAACAAGTTCCTTAAAAAAGGATACATTTAGGCTAAGAGATTTTAACAAAATACAGCAATGGCTAAAAAAGGAAATAGAGTTCAGGTAATTTTAGAATGCACCGAGCACAAAGAAAGCGGCATGCCGGGAATGTCTCGTTACATTACTACCAAGAACAAGAAAAACACTACTGAGCGTTTAGAATTGAAAAAATTTAACCCAGTTTTGCGTAAAGTAACCGTACACAAAGAAATTAAATAATAAAATTGGGCAACCAATTTAAATTGAAATACAATGGCTAAGAAAGTAGTTGCAACCTTAAAAACTGGTACTGGTAAAGAATACTCTAAAGTAATTACCATGACTAAATCTCCAAAAACTGGAGCTTACAGCTTTAAAGAGCAAATTGTGCACAACGATCACATTAAAGATGCGATTACAGTTGCCAAAGAGCAAGCTGCTGAGTAATTAACAGCTAATACATTTTAAAAGCCTCCCCGAAATAACGTGGGCGGCTTTTTTTGTTTAAATTCGTAGCATGGGATTATTTGATTTATTCAGAAAAAAAACACCTACCCCACCGCCGGTAGAAGAAAAGCCTATACAAGAAGAATTGGCTGCGCCTATTCCCGTAATGGAAGAAACGCCCGCTACTACTGAAGTGGCTGCAGAACCCACACCAAAAACGGAATCAATTGACTTAGCGCCTGAGCCTCAAAGTCCCGAGCCAAGCCCGGAGCCTGTGGTAGAAATTGCTCCCCAAGCAGAGCCAGTGTCTGCCGCTCCCGAAGAACTTGAAGATAAAGAACAACTCCAAAAAAGTTTAGCCAAAACCAAAGAAGGATTATTTGCCAAAATTACCAAAGTGGTTATTGGTAAATCAACGGTTGATGCCGATGTTTTAGATGAATTGGAAGAAGTACTCATTACTTCGGATGTGGGTGTGAATACTACGCTCAAAATTATTAAACGCATTGAAAAGCGGGTAGCAAAAGACAAATATCTAAACCCTGCCCAACTAAACGACTTATTAAGAGACGAAATACAGCAGCTATTGGCTGAAAATAATAGCAACGATTTCGAAAATTTTGAATACGGCCAACAAAAACCCTACGTAATTATGGTAGTGGGCGTTAATGGCGTAGGTAAAACTACAACCATTGGCAAATTGGCCCATAAATTAAAAGCCGCTGGCAACCAAGTGGTTTTAGGTGCTGCCGATACATTTAGAGCTGCAGCCGTAGATCAACTTAAACTTTGGGGCGAACGTGTAGGTGTGCGGGTAGTAGCGCAAGCCATGGGCTCCGATCCGGCATCGGTTGCTTTTGACACCGTTCAATCGGCCGCTGCCAATGGCGACGATGTGGCCATAATTGATACCGCCGGTCGTTTGCACAATAAAGTAACCCTCATGAACGAGTTAACCAAGATTAAAAACGTAATGGATAAAATTGTTCCGGGGGCCCCACACGAAATTTTATTGGTATTGGATGCCTCAACCGGCCAAAACGCCATGGAACAATGCCGCCAATTCACCGAAGCTACTGCCGTAAATGCCTTGGCCCTCACCAAATTAGATGGCACCGCCAAAGGTGGTGTGGTAATTGGCATTTCCGATGAATTTAAAATTCCGGTGAAATACATTGGTGTTGGCGAAAGCATCAACGACTTGCAACTCTTCAACAAAAAAGAATTTGTAGCTTCTTTATTTAAAGCCTAAATGAAAACCAAACATAGCTCCAGCGCTCCCGTACAAAAACCCAAAGTAAATGTAATTACCTTGGGCTGTTCCAAAAATGTATACGATTCGGAAGTATTAATGGGTCAACTCAAAGGAAGCAACCTAAACGTTAGCCACGAATCGGAAATTTTAGGCAAAGACGATATTGTGGTGATTAATACCTGCGGCTTTATTGACAATGCCAAACAAGAATCTATAGATACCATTTTACAATATAGCGCCCTTAAAGAGCAAGGTAAAATTGGTAAAGTAATTGTAACCGGATGCTTATCTGAACGCTATAAACCCGAATTAGAAGCAGAAATTACAAATGTTGATGCCTATTTCGGTACCAACGATTTACCCGAATTATTGGCCAGCATTGGCGTTAATTATAAACACGAACTCATTGGCGAACGCCTCTTAACCACCCCTTCGCATTTTGCCTATTTTAAAATTGCCGAAGGCTGCAACCGCCCCTGTTCTTTTTGTGCCATCCCTCTAATGAGAGGTCAACACATTTCTAAATCGATAGAAGATTTGGTAAAAGAAGCCAAATTATTGGCTAAAAACGGCACCAAAGAATTGATTCTTATTGCGCAAGATTTAACCTATTACGGCCTCGATTTATACCAAGAGCGCAAACTAGCCGATTTGTTACGTCAGTTATCAAATGTAAATGGCATTGAGTGGATTCGCATGCAATATGCCTACCCTTCGGGCTTTCCTATGGAAATTTTAGACGTGATGAACGAACGGGAAAATATTTGTAAGTATTTAGATATGCCGCTGCAACACGTTTCTGATAACATGCTAAAATCGATGCGACGTGGTATTACAAAACAAAAAACCATCGATTTAGTTAATCAAATTCGCGATAAAGTGCCCAACATTGCGTTGCGCACCACTTTAATTTGTGGCTACCCCGGCGAAACCGAACAAGATTTTGAAGAGATGAAGAATTGGGTAGCCGATACTAAATTCGACCGTTTGGGCTGCTTTACCTATTCGCATGAAGAAAAAACACATGCCCACGGCTTGGTAGACGATGTGCCCGAAGAAGTAAAACAACAACGGGTAGAAGATATTATGGACATTCAGCAAGAAATCTCTTTGACCAAAAATCAAGAAAAAGTAGGCCAAACGTTCAAGGTACTTATTGATAAAAAAGAAGGCGATTTCTTTGTTGGTCGTACCCAATACGATTCGCCCGAAGTAGATAACGAAGTGCTTATTGATGCCAGCAAACATTATGTGCCAGTTGGCAGCTTTACCGAAATAAGCATAGATAGAGCCGAAGATTTCGACCTATACGGACACCCAAAAAGCTAATACATTTGAGCTATTTTTAAAGGAATGAAAGCAAGCTACATGGAGTATTCCGAAACCGGACAATTTGCCTCAGGCGTATTGCGCTACTTGGCAGAAGATTCTGAAGCAATGAGTTTTGCTAAATACCCGCCTAGCTTGGCCGGCTTTAAGGAAATATTGAGTAGCAAAAAGGTGCAAGCCAATCGCTCTGTTTTAGTAAAAGTACTCCAGCAACAATACAAAGGTTTAAAAACCAGTGCCTCCGTTACACAAAACATTGAAGCGCTGGCCCAAGAAAATACCTTTACCATTACTACTGGCCACCAGCTCAATCTTTTTACCGGTCCACTTTATTTTATTTATAAAATAGCCAGCGCCATTGCTCTAAGCAAAGAACTAAAAGAGGCTTTTCCAGATAAACATTTTGTGCCACTGTATTGGATGGCTACCGAAGACCACGATTTTGCTGAAATTAACCATACCTACATTCACGGAAAAAAACTAGTTTGGGATAAGGAAACTAGCGGTGCCGCCGGGCACATAAATACCCTAGATATTGGCGGAATACTACAAGCTTACCAAGGAATTTTAGGAGCAAGCCCTCATGCCTTGCAATTAGCAGAATGGGTAGAAAAGGCCTATACCCAACATAATAACTTGGCAGATGCCACACGATATTTGGTAAATAAATTATTCGAAAAATACGGGCTTCTTATCCTAGATGCCAATCACCCCGAGCTTAAAAAACAGTTTAGTAGCATTATTGAAGAAGATATTTGCCAACAACATAGTTTTCGTTTAATTAACGAAACTACTACACACCTACAGGCGGCCGGCTTTGATACGCCTGTCAATCCCAGAGAAATTAATTTTTTCTATTTAAAAGAGGGCCTCCGAGAGCGCATTATACGAGAAAATGAGCGGTACAAAGTAGTTAATACCGATATCGTATTTACTGAAACAGAACTATGCACACACATACAAAAGCATCCGGAAGCGTTTAGCCCCAATGTAGTGATGCGACCACTCTACCAAGAATGCATTTTACCAAACATCTGTTACATTGGTGGTGGCGCAGAACTGAGCTATTGGTTGGAACTAAAAAGCACTTTTGAACAGTACAAACTGGATTTCCCCATTGTTTTATTACGTAATTCGGCCCAGCAAGTATCGGCAAGCATTGCCAAAAAGCAAGAAAATTTAAACCTATCGTCTGAGATAGTATTTAAACCATTAGATACGCTGAAAAAAGAGTGGATACTGGCCAATGCAGGCAAAAATTTGAGTTTAAAAAACGAGCTATCTGCTTTTGAAGAAGTATTTAAAACACTGGGGCTCCGAGCAAACGAAATTGACCCAAGCTTGGTAGCTAGTGCCGCAGCCGTAGAAACTCGACTAAAAAAGGCAATGGAGAATTTAGAAAAAAAGCTAATAAAAGCCGAGAAACGGAAACATAGCGGCGCCCTAGAACAACTCGAAAAAATACACGCACATATTTTCCCTAAGGGTGGTTTGCAAGAACGTTCCGAAAATTTCGGACCTTATTTTGCCACTTACGGGCCTGCTTTTATTGATAATTTAATTGAAAACTTCCATCCACTAAAAGGAAAATTCACCCTATTTCAAGCCACTAGTTAGTTATGAATACCCATACATTTACCGAAAGCCGTTTACGCAGTTTTACCGAAAACATTTTCATCAGCATGGGCTGTTCGACGGAGCATGCTCAACTAGCGGCCGATGTATTAATTAAAGCTGATTTACGAGGTATAGATTCGCATGG
Organism: Sphingobacteriaceae bacterium; assembly: GCA_044239195.1. Taxonomy (GTDB): domain Bacteria; phylum Bacteroidota; class Bacteroidia; order Sphingobacteriales; family Sphingobacteriaceae; genus JAIPAN01. The sequence continues at coordinate 10,007 of JBIIBV010000035.1, forward strand.
GGTAGCACGTTTAAGTGGCTATGTACGTTTGTGGGATAAAAAACGAATCAACACCAAACCCAATATTACCATAGTATACGAAACACCCAGCACCGCCACCATTGACGGCGATGGGGGCCTAGGCTTAGTTATTGCACCGTTTGCAATGAAAGTAGCGTTAGAAAAAGCAAAAAATTGCGGTTCCGGATGGGTATCGGTACGCAATTCTAATCACTTTGGCATTGCCGCTTACCATACCTTATTAGCCGTGGAGCAAGATATGATTGGCTTTGCCATGACCAATGCCAGCCCTTTGGTAGCCCCAACTTTTGCGAATGAGCGCCTACTTGGAACCAACCCGATGTGCTACGCATTTCCGGCAGGCAAACATGCTCCGGTAATTGTAGATATGGCCACTTCGGCAGCGGCCAATGGCAAATTAGAAATTGCCCAGCGTACAGGCAAAGCCGTACCCGAAGGCTGGATTATTGATAAAAATGGTAAATCTTCAACCAATCCACATGAATTGAAAGAAGGCGGCTCACTGCTACCATTGGGAAGCGATATAGCCCATGGAAGTCACAAAGGTTTTGGCTTAGGTGCAACGGTAGATATTTTATCGGCCGTGCTTTCGGGTGCCAATTACGGGCCTTGGGTACCGCCTTTTGTTGCCTTTTTAGATCCACCGGCCGATCCGGTAGGAAAAGGAATTGGTCATTTTTTAGGCGCTTTACGGGTAGATGGATTTCGTCCGGTAGAAGAATTCAAAACACACATGGATAATTGGGTAAATCGCTTTAAATCGGCAAAACCCATTGACCCTAATCAACCCGTAATTATTCCCGGAGAGCCTGAGTTAGCTGCAGAAATAGAGCGCACAAAAAACGGCATCCCACTGGTGAATGCCGTACTTGAAGATTTAAATCTCCTAGCCGATAAATTCGGCTTAGAACGCTTGTAAGTTAATTTGCCCCTTTAAAAATCCGATTCCAACGAATTTTATCGAAGAAAGTACCTTCGCTATCCCAACTCATCCACACAAACAGGGCTTTACCTACAATGTGATCTTCGGGCACAAAACCCCAGAAACGAGAGTCGAGCGAATTGTGGCGATTATCGCCCATCATCCAATAATAATTCATCTTAAAGATATAGCTAGTAGCTATTTTACCATTAATTATATAGCGATCGCCATCTTTTTGCAAGGTATTGCCTTCGTATATTCGAATGGCTCGTTCGTAAAACGGATAGGTGGTGCTATCTAGCTTCACCGTCCAGCCTTTTTTCGGTACAATCACGGGACCAAAATTATCTTCGTTCCATTTATACTGCGGTGAATGAGGAAACACTTGTGGCACATATTCTCCCATCGGTCGAATAATAGGCTGCACTAATTTCACATTCGTCCACTTCTTAATGGTAGCTGCTTCTTCAGCAGTCATATTGAAATAATACTCATCGGCAGAGGCACGTTGCACTTCAATACGTAAATCTTCTAATGCGGTAGGGTTTAAATCTGTACCATCGGTACGCACTACATAGGTGGTTTCACCGGCTAATGGGTTTTCTGCTGCTTTACCGTTCACAAATACTTGTGTGTTTACAATTTTTAGCGTATCACCAGCAATGGCTATACAGCGTTTAATATAGTTTTCACGTTTATCTACCGGACGGTTGTAGGGCTCATCGGCTTCCATCGGATAATTGAATACTACAGCATCGTTACGTTTAATGTTTGATAAGCCAGGTAATCTGCGATAATTCCATTGCACACCATCCCAATAGGCTGTAGTTCCAATAAAGGGCATCGTATGGTGGGCAAATGGGAATGCTATGGGGGTCATAGGTATACGAGCGCCGTAGTTTACTTTGCTTACAAATAAGAAATCGCCCACTTTTAAACTTTTTTCCATAGACCCAGTTGGTATGGTATAGGCTTCAATAAAAAAAGTACGAATAAGTGTGGCAGCAATAACCGCAAATAAAATGGCATCTAACCATTCGCGACTAGCGCTTTTTGGAGGTTTTTCTTGTTTCTTTTCGGAGGTAGCTTTTTGCCAAAATTTCCAGTTCATAACCTTTTATACTAGTTTAAAAATCAAATATATCTTGTATCGAGAAAAAGCCTTTTTTCCCGTGCAGCCATTCGGCAGCTAAAATGGCACCCAAGGCAAAACCTGCTCTGCTGTGTGCGGTGTGCTTCAACTCTAGCTCATCAACTTCCGAGCTATAAATCACGGTATGTGTACCGGGTACTTCTTCTATTCGGTGTGATTCTATAAGCAATTCATTCGGCTTAGTTACCACATCGTTTTGCTGCCCTATTACTTCATTTACCCAAGTATTTTTACGTTCAAGCCCGTCTAAAATACCTTCGGCAATGGTAATAGCTGTACCGCTTGGTGCATCTAATTTCTGTGTGTGATGAATTTCTTCTACTTGCACATCGTACTGCGGATAGCTATTCATCAACCTAGCCAATACCTTATTCACATAAAAAAACACATTTACACCCACACTAAAGTTAGATGCATACAGCAAGGTATTGTTACCAACCCTGCATTTTTGCTCAACAGCGGCTAAATCATCGTACCAACCGGTGGTGCCTACCACAATGGGCACAGAAGCCTCAAAAGCATCGTATATATGCTCCAAGGCGGCGTGAGGTACACTAAACTCAATGGCTACATCGGCTTCTTTAAATCGTTCGGAGCGGATATCGGAGGCATTATCGGCATCAATAATAATGCAAATTTCGTGGCCACGTTCTTGGGCAAAGCGCTCTAATAGCTTTCCCATTTTTCCGTAACCAATGAGGGCAATTTTCATAAGCTAAGGCTAAGTTTCAATCCGGGTTGAGCGGCATAGGCATTCAGGCCTGCCGGATTGGTTTGCAAAGTTGGTTTAAGTTGCAGACTTAAGTTTTCGCTAATATCAAAACGGAAAAACTTGGCATCCACATAGGCATCAATAATGTTTACGGCATATACCACCACTCCACCAATAATGGAGAGTTCTTTATTTCTTCTAAAATTATCTTTAATTCTTACCAACCCTTCAAATGAATAAGCGGCATAGTCTGGGTTGCCCGGATTACCATTATTGGCTAAACGGTATTGCACTTCGCTTAAAAAAGTATGGTATTGGGTATTATTATCTTGGTAAGAAACTATAAAAGCGGCAAAACCACCATAAATTAAAGGCACTTTCCACCATCGCTTGTTGTACACTTGGCCTAAACCCGGTACAATTGCCGAGCCCCAGGCTGCTTTTTTAGGCATTTTTTCGACTACTAAACGGAGTGAATCTTTTACAGGGCCTGCTGCAACCGGAACATTTTGGGAGATACTATCGGCCTTGGTGTTTATTTTCACAGAATTTTTTTGGGCAGTGGCCGAGAAAGCAAAGGCACAAAAAAAGAGTAAAAAGAAAGCGGTACGCATGTTTACCAATCTAATAATTCTAATAGTCTGTTCAGATCGTTTTCTGAAAGGAAAGGAATTTCAATAATTCCGGAGTTTTTGCCTTTCATTTTCAATTGCACTCGGGTACCCAATCGGGAGGCTAAATCATCTTGCACCTTTTGGTATTGGAACGAAACACCCTCAACCTTGGTGCTTGGTTTAGCTCTCTTTAAGCCTGTTATTTGTAGCTCACGTACCAATTCTTCTACTTTACGAACCGATAGGCCTTTGCTGATGATTTCTTTGTGGATGAACAATTGTTTGTCTACATCTTCTACGCTTACCAAAGCACGGGCATGGCCCATGCTTACTTTATTTTCGCGGATAGAAGTTTGAATGCTTGGCGGCAATTTCAGCAAACGCAGGTAATTGGTTACCGTAGATCGGTTTTTACTTACACGTTCGCCTAATTCTTCTTGTTTTAAATTGCACTCATCTAACATACGCTGCAGGCTAAAAGCAACCTCCATAGCATTTAGGTTTTCTCGTTGGATATTCTCAATAAGCGCCATTTCCAACATTTGTTGGTCGTTGGCGGTACGCACATAAGCCGGAACCTCGGTTAAGCCTGCCATTTTAGAAGCTCTAAAACGACGTTCGCCCGAAATTAACTGGTAGGTATTTTGACCTACTTGACGAACGGTAATAGGCTGAATAAGGCCTTGTAATTTTATCGAATTGGCTAAATCTTGTAAGGCTTCTACATCAAATTCTGTACGAGGTTGGTAGGGATTCACCTCAATTTGGTTTAGCAATATGGGATGTATATGGTTTAAGCCCCCTACTTCGTTGCCTAATGATTTATGCCCTTGCTGAACAAGTTCGGTATCGTCTAATAAGGCACTTAAGCCTCTACCCAGTCCTGTTTTCTTTTGATATGTCATGCTTATAACGTAGCTTCTTGTTCTAGTTCTTCTTTAGCCAATCCGTTTTTGCGAATAATTTCACGGGCTAAATTTAGATAGTTTATGGCTCCTTTAGAATTGGCATCGTGCATAATTACCGATACACCAAAACTTGGAGCTTCGCTTAAACGGGTATTGCGCTGAATAATGGTATCGAACACCAATTCTTGGAAGTGTGTTTTCACCTCTTCTACCACCTGGTTGGCTAAACGCAAACGTACATCATACATGGTTAATAGCACCCCCTCAATAGCCAATTCGGGGTTTAAGCGGTTTTGTACAATTTTTATGGTATTTAATAATTTACCCAATCCTTCTAAGGCGAAATATTCGCATTGTACGGGTATAATTACCGAATCGGCAGCGGTTAAAGAGTTGATGGTAATTAAACCTAATGATGGGGAACAATCAATAATAATAAAATCGTACTCGTCTTTTATTTTGTTGAGCACGGTTTTCATGCGGTATTCCCGCTCGTGCAAATTAATCATCTCAATTTCGGCACCAACTAAATCAATATGTGCGGGCAATAAATCTAAAAAAGGTGTTTCAGTCTTCTTAATGGCATCTTTTGGATCTATATCATTAATAATGCATTCGTAAATGCTCGACTTAATGGTTCTTGGATCAAAGCCTATACCCGAAGTAGAGTTGGCCTGTGGATCGGCATCTACCAAAAGCGTACGGTATTCTAAAACAGCCAAACTGGCGGCCAAATTGATAGATGAAGTGGTTTTCCCAACTCCTCCTTTTTGGTTGGCCAAGGCGATAATTTTGCTCATTGATTCTGATTTGGTTAGTTCTGCTTTCTTTCAACAATCACCCTATTTAGGCTATTCAAGCATAAAAATTTGCTGGTGCATTGACTTACTAAGATACAAAATAAACTGGGCATAAGCACTCGGATCGAGATAGGTTTTGCACACGTTATCCACAAAAATGGGCGTTTTTAGACCTTAAATTCTACCCAAGCGGTACCCTCGTAGCCAAAGGTGAAAAAATTAGGATAGATGATTTCGGCCAAACACTCCAGCTGCAAGAGCGTATCTGCTTGCATGAACCATGCTTCATGAAGCACATAGGCCTTATTTTTATCATTGGCTTGCATAAAGGAAGATTGCAAAATTTGCGGGATAAAACCCATAGCTTCTGCTAAAGATTTGCCCGGAAAACAGCAAATCAAAATCGTTGGCTCGGTTTGCCTGGAATCTAGGGGCAGCAAAATCGCTCCTATTTTTTGCGCCATCTCAGCAAAAATGGGCGAAGAATGTAGCTGTAGTGGCGCAACACTATAAACTACTAAGAAAGATGGCTTATTGCTGACAAAACGCAATTTGTGGGCAATTAATTCTTGTAATTCTTCAGCAGGATGCATAAGTCCAAAGTTACTTAATAAAAAAAGAGGCTTGCTGAAAAACTTATTGCATACCGCCTTGATCGCCCTGTTTTAAGTCGTCGTTGTTTACACCTTTTTTCTTTTTGGCTTGCGTCGGATTGAAATTCATTTTACCAAAGGACCAACTAAAATTAATGCCTACCGAGCGGAATGGGATAGCTATTTTAGAGGTTTGACTAAAGGTTGCGGTTGTATAGGCTGAATTGAAGTTCTTTCTTTCGTTAAACGGATCGATAATGTTTAACCCGATAGTGCCTTTTTTCTTCAAAATTTCTTTCTTAAAGCCAATATTCCACATGTTAAAGGAAGGGTTAGTTCCCTGAGCGGTACGACGTGGCGAATTCAGAATAAAGAAGGTTTCGGCACTTATGCCACCTTTGAGCAGTAAACTAGCACTTATAAAGGCATTGTACATAAAGTACGTGCGATTGCCTAAGGTAGTAATGGTACTACTTGCCGCATTAGTAGTTAAATTATAGGTATACGTATTTAAATTACCTCGTAAAGTTAATTTAGTAATAGGGTTTATCGAACCAAACAAATTCATCCCAAACGAACTATTAGTACCTACATTCTTAAAGGTAGTCAAGGAAATATTTGCCGAAGTTATTGGGTCTACAGCAGGACCAACCACTGTTTCTATAATATCTTGTGTATAGCGGTAATAAAGCGATGCATTAATAACGGTGGTTTTCACAAAAGTGGAATAACCCAATTCGAAATTATGCGATAATTCGGGCGATAAAGACGGATTTCCTTCCTGCTGATTCAATGGATCGGCAGTATTGCGAAAAGGGTTTAAGTAAAATAAACTTGGTCTTTGTATTCGCTGATTGTAGCTTAACTTAATAGTTTG
>JBIIBV010000082.1:0-4292 GCA_044239195.1 Sphingobacteriaceae bacterium
TTTCAGCAAAGAAAAGCTGAGTATTTATGGTTATAAAAATAATATTTTACTATTTTTGCAGTCCTTGAATAAAGGGTCGGATGGCCGAGTGGCTAGGCTCAGCTCTGCAAAAGCTGCTACAGCGGTTCGAATCCGCTTCCGACCTCAAGAAAAAACTTAAAAAAGAAAGACCATGGGAGTAACTCGTTTAAAAAGAAAAGACAGAAGAAACAAAACCGTTTCTCGTTTAGAAGTGCAATTTTTGAAAATGGCTCATAACATTGAAGTGGGTAGCCGTTCAAAAGAGAAAGCTAGCAGCCAAGTTTCTAAAAACAATGCTGTTTTAGCTCAAATTGAAGCGAAAGCGAAATAAGCTGCACAACCGGCATTTTGCCGATAAACATATATAAATCACCCGATTAAGCAATTAATCGGGTTTTTTTGTTTAGAGCAAGTCAAGGAAATTAATTTTGGGCTATGCCTTTATTAATGGCTTTAATTAAACCCGGGCCTTCGTAAATGAAGCCGGTATACACCTGAACCAGACTGGCGCCTGCCTGTAGCTTTTCGAGAGCATCTTCGGCAGAGTGAATGCCTCCCACGCCAATAATTGGAAACGTATTTTTAGATTTTTTATTTAGGTAAGCTATTACCTCGGTAGCACGTTGGCTGAGTGGCTTTCCGCTGAGGCCTCCGGCTTCATCTATTAATGTTTTAGCAGAAGCCAAGCCTTCACGATTTAAGGTGGTATTGGTGGCTATCACACCGGCAATTTGGATTTCTAGCACAATTTCTACAATATCATCTAATTGAGCATCGCTTAAATCGGGGGCAATTTTTAACAAAATAGGTTTAGATAGACCTCCTTTATTATTGCGCTTTTGCAAGGTTTTCAGAATGTGTTTAAGAGGCTCTTTCTCTTGCAATTCACGCAGTCCGGGTGTATTGGGCGAACTCACATTCACCACGAAATAATCCACCACATCAAATAAACGATCGAAACAAATCACATAGTCGTCTACAGCTTTTTCATTGGGCGTGGCTTTATTCTTGCCAATATTTCCACCAATAATCAATCCATTGCGTTCTACTCGGCTTAACCGATCTGCTACCACATCAACCCCTTGGTTATTAAAACCCATGCGATTGATTAAGCCTTCATCGGCAGGCAAGCGGAACATACGAGGTTTAGGATTTCCGGGCTGAGGCAAAGGGGTTACGGTTCCTATTTCTATGAAACCAAAACCAAAAGTGGCCAAATCTTCAATATATTCTGCATTTTTATCGAAACCAGCTGCTAATCCCACCGGATTATTAAAGGTTAATCCAAACACTTCTTTAGCCAATTTGGGGTCATTAAGCGTATACACCGATTGTATAGCCTTTCTAAATACACCAATCGAACACGTTGCTTTTAGCCCAGCCATTACCCAATGGTGAACTCGTTCTGGAGAAATTAAAAAAAGAATGCGTTTAACAAGCCCGTACATGCTGTAAAAATAGGGTTTTAGATTGAATAGACAACAAATGCAAATCAGAAACGTATATTGTGAATATATATATGAAAATTCTTAAAACTAGTCTGTGCTTTTTTCTTTTAGTGTTAAGTTTATACGCTCAGGCTCAAAATTGGGATATTCGCTTATTAGACAAACTGAATAGTGCACCAAAGCCACAAGACAAAACCTGGCAATTTATTTCTAACAACTCTGTCGAAATTGATTTAGCCCTACCTATTGGGCTTTATATTGCAGGATCTATAAAACACGATGCAACTATTAAAAATTATGGACTAAGCATGGGCGTTTCGTTTTTAGCCAATGAAGCATTTACACTATTACTCAAAAAACATTCCAACGTACCCGACCATTTGAGGCCTATCCGGAATTAATTTATAAAAAAGGTACCGGTGGAAGTTACTCCATGCCATCGGGGCACACGTCATCAGCATTTTCTACAGCTACTTCACTCAGCCTAAACTTTCGCAAATGGTATGTAGTTGCACCCGCCTATACCTATGCAGCAGCCGTGGGCTACTCACGCATGTATTTGGGTGTGCATTACCCAAGCGATGTGTTAATAGGCGCACTACTAGGTTCTGGCACCGCTTACCTTACTTGGAAAATAAATAAAAAGCTACAAAATAAACGAAAAAACAGGTAATTAAGCTCGTTTTTCGTATTTTCGCGGCTTCATGATCGCAATAAACAACTTAACCTTCGAGATTGGCGCCAGAGCCTTATACGACGATGCCAACTGGCACATCAAACCAGGTGAAAAAATTGGACTTATTGGCGCCAATGGAACCGGAAAAACTACACTCCTTAAAATTATTGTAGGCGATTATACCCCTACAAACGGAACCATTTCTATGGCAAAGGATCTTAAAATGGGATACCTGAACCAAGATTTACTCTCTTCACAAGTAGATAACACCATTTTACATGTAGCCATGGAGGCGTTTGAACGCCAAAACCAATTGCACGATGAAATTGAAAGCTTATTAAAAAAACTGGAAACCGATTATTCGGAAGAGCTATTGCATAAACTAAGTGATAAACAACACGAATTTGAAGCCCTAGATGGCTACAATATTGAATACCGGGCACACGAAATTTTAGCGGGTTTAGGTTTTTCTGATGCCGATACCCGACGTCAGCTTTCTGAATTTTCTGGAGGTTGGCGCATGCGGGTTATTCTTGCCAAAATACTCTTACAAACACCAGATATTTTATTACTCGATGAGCCTACCAACCACTTGGATTTACCCTCCATTAAATGGCTAGAAAGCTATTTGCAAGCTTTTGAGGGAGCCATCGTTATAGTATCTCACGACAGGTATTTTTTAGATCGTGTAGTGAATAAAATTGTGGAATCTCGTAAAGGAAAATTAACACCGTATGCCGGAAATTATTCTTTTTATGTAGAAGAAAAAGGACTTAGAGAAGAAATTCAAAGCGGACAATACAAAAATCAACAAGCAAAAATTAAGCAAGAAGAAAAGCTAATTGAACGCTTTAGGGCCAAAGCCAGTAAGGCTAAAATGGCCCAATCGCGAATTAAGGCTTTGGAACGCATGGAACGTGTGGACGATGTGGACGACGATAACCCCAGTGTAAACTTCAGTTTTAAATTCAGCAAGCAATCGGGCCGCCATGTTATTCGTATGGAAAACGTTTCTAAATCGTACCCTAAGCTTCCTATCTTAACAAATACTACCGCCACCATTGAAAAAGGTGATAAAATTGCATTAATAGGTGCCAATGGCCGTGGTAAATCAACCTTGTTGCGTATTATTGCCGCTGCAGACAAGAAATTTGAAGGCACCTGCGAAACCGGGCATAACGTTACGCAAACCTTTTTTGCGCAACATCAACTAGAAGCACTGCATCTTGATAATACTATTTTAAACGAATTACAGACCTTTGCGCCCAAACATACCGAAACAGAATTACGCTCTATTTTGGGTTGTTTCTTATTTACCGGCGATGATGTATTTAAACGCATTAAAGTACTTTCTGGAGGCGAAAAATCGAGGGTAGCTTTGGCTAAAGCACTTACAGCCGACGCCAATTTTTTAATTCTCGATGAGCCCACCAACCACTTAGATATTCAATCGGTAAACATCCTCATACAAGCCTTAAAGCAATATGAAGGTACCTTTATTGTGGTTTCACACGACCGTTATTTATTAGATAATGTGGCCAATAAAATTTGGTATATTGAAGATCAACAAATTAAAGAGTACCCAGGCACCTATGCCGAGTACGAAGAATGGCTAGCCAAGCGTCCTGCAAAGCAAGCTAGCCCTGCTCCTATGCCCGTTAAAGAAACTAAAAAATTAGAAAGCGCCCCTACACAAGAAGACAATAGCAAGGTTCTTAAAAAATTGAATCAAGAAATTGGTACCTTGGAGGAAAGTCTTGCTAGCTTAAAACAAGATTTAAGTGAAATTGAAAATTCGCTTGCCAAGCCCGAAATTTACAGCGATGTTGCTAAACTTTCGGAGCATACCACACGTTATGAAGAAGTAAAAAGTACGCTTAACCAAACACAAGTAGCATGGGAAGCACTGGCCGAACAAATTCTGGAATTAGAATCCTGCTAAAAACCGGATTAACCTTACTTTTTATAGCGCTAGGCAGCCTTGCTTGGGGACAAAAAAAGTTAAAAGTAATTCCATTAAGCGCTCCAGAACAAGCTTATAGCTACGAAAACGCAACCTATATTCCAGAAATACGCACGGTAGAATTTTACAACCGAAACAAGGAGCAATCTTTTCCAATTTACACCTTAAATTCTTCCGAAGAACT
>JBIIBV010000083.1:0-4266 GCA_044239195.1 Sphingobacteriaceae bacterium
AACCGCTGTAGCAGCTTTTGCAGAGCTGAGCCTAGCCACTCGGCCATCCGACCCTTTATTCAAGGACTGCAAAAATAGTAAAATATTATTTTTATAACCATAAATACTCAGCTTTTCTTTGCTGAAATTCTTTGTAAAAAATATATCTAGCAAAATTTAGGCTTTAACGCTGTATTCACATCGCCAATGGTATCTTTGCCGCATGAATTATGCCTCGGTAGAAAATGTAAGCAAGTCGTTTGGAATACGTACCCTCTTTAAAAATATTACGATTAATATAGATGAAGGCGATAAAATTGCCTTAGTGGCTCGTAACGGAAGTGGAAAGAGCACGCTCATGAAAATCTTAGCCGGATTGGATACGCCCGATAGCGGTACCGTTTGGGTGCATAAAGATATTAAAACCGTGATGTTGCAGCAGGATAACGATTTTGACGGCACTAAATCTATTTGGGATAATGTACTTCGCCTAGAAAACCCCGTTGTGCAGGTGGTAAAAGAGTATGAATTGTTTTTAGAAGAAGGCTCTGACGATCACGATAAATTGGCCAAACTAATGGGTGATTTAGATGAGTTGAATGCCTGGACGTTTGAAAGCGATTTAAAACAGATTTTAGGAAAACTCAATTTACATCACCTAAATGAACCCATGGCTACCTTAAGTGGTGGACAAAAGAAACGTGTAGCCCTTGCTCAAGCACTTATTGAAGCACAATTACACGAAGGAAAGTGTTTGCTTATTTTAGATGAGCCAACCAACCACCTCGATGTAAGCATGATAGAGTGGCTAGAAGATTATTTAAGTGCCCAAAAACTTACCTTATTGCTGGTTACCCACGATCGATATTTTTTAGATGCCGTATGCAATGAGATTGTAGAGATTGATGAGGAGAAAGTATTTTTATACAAAGGCACTTACGATTATTTTTTAGAGCAAAAGAGCTTGCGCCAAGAAATGGAGCAAAGCGAACTTGAAAAAGATAAAAATACCTACCGTAGAGAGTTGGAATGGATGCGTAGGCAACCTAAAGCCAGAACTACTAAAAGTAAAAGCCGACAAGATGCGTTTGCTGGGGTAGAAGATCGGGTTAAAAAGAAAAATGAAGTAAGTGAAGTATCTCTGCAAATAAAAATGACCCGATTGGGTGGAAAAATTTTGGAGTTGAAAAAAGTATCGAAGAGTTTTGGTGATTTATGCATTTTAAATGATTTTGAATATACTTTCCAACGTGGCGAACGCATTGGGGTAGTGGGTAAAAATGGCGTTGGTAAATCTACTTTTCTTAAAATAGCCCTGCAGCTAGAACAGCCCGATAGTGGCACCATTGATCATGGAGGTACTGTAGTTTTTGGTAATTTTGGCCAAGATGGGCTGAGCTATGAAGAAGATGTACGAGCCATTGAATACGTAAAAACCATGGGCGAATATTTCCCAATGGCCGATGGCTCTAAAATTGGCGCTAGCCAGTTTATGGAAAAATTTGGCTTTAATGCGCAACAGCAATATACGCCATTAAGTAAGCTGAGTGGTGGAGAGAAACGCCGCTTACAATTGTTGAGCGTATTGTTTCGCAACCCTAACTTTTTGGTTCTCGATGAGCCTACCAACGATTTAGATTTACAAACCCTACGTACTCTGGAGGAATTTTTGTTGGAATATCCGGGATGTATACTCATTGTAAGTCACGATAGGTATTTTATGGATAGAATGGTTGATCACCTTTTTGCTTTTGAAGGAAATGGCGCAGTACGTGATTATCCGGGCAATTATACCCAATACCGGGAGGCTTTGCTCAATGGTTTAATTCAGGATGAAAAAGCAGCACACCAAATTATGGTAGATAAAAGTCAGCCTAAAACCAATACAAAAGAAAAAGTGCAACTCTCTTTTAAAGAAAAACGAGAGTTTGAAGAGTTAGAAAAAGAAATAGCCCAATTTGGTGAAGAGAAAGCCGAACTTGAAACCGCCATGAATGCCGGCACCATGGACTATGATGAATTGCAAAAAGCCGCTGAAAGAGTACGTGAATTGGTGAACTTGGTAGATGAAAAAGAATTGCGTTGGTTAGAATTGAGCGAAAAACAAGGCTAAGTATTTCTGCGTAATTCGGCACAAAAAATACCGGCACTTACCGCCACATTTAACGATTCGGCAGCACCAAATAGAGGTATAGTTACCTGATTGCTTACTTTTTCTAAAATTTCGGGTCGAATACCATTGCCTTCGTTGCCTAAAATAAGTAAGCCTTCATGGCCAAAACTGGTTTCAAAAATGGAGGTTCCGCCTAAAGTAGCTGCAAAAGTGGGTAAACTACTGCTACGTATTACGTCCTCTAACTCGGTGTAAATAATCTTTATTCTGGCTAAAGAGCCCATGCTGGCTTGTACCACTTTAGGGTTGTAAGCTTCTACCGTATCGGTAGAGCAAATGAGTTCTTTAAATCCAAACCAGTCGGCGGTACGAATAATGGTGCCAAAATTCCCCGGATCTTGAACGCCATCGAGGAGTAAATGGAAGGTATTTGCTTCAATTATAAGATCGTTTTCGTCTTTTTGTGGAATATAAACCACCGCCAATACGTCTTGAGGTGTAGTTAAACCCGATATTTTAGCAATTTCATCAGCTTTAACCTCTAATAACTTTATATTTTGGGAGATTTTGTCCAATTTTGGGAGAACAGTAGAAGTGCCATACACGGAGTGTATACGATATCCCGATTGAAGAAATTCAAGAACAGATTTTAGCCCCTCCACCACAAATAGAGCATGCTCTTTACGGTATTTCTTTTGCTGCAATGATTTTATAAAACCTATTTCTGATTTTGAAAGCATACGCCACTAAGCCATTTTTTGTTCGTACAATAATACTGCTTTTTCTGTTTATTTCTGTGATTGGCTGTTCGCCCATTAGGTTTTTAGAAAAGGAGCAGGTACTGGTTAGAAAGGTTGATTTAAAAAATGTAGACCCTCGTTTTGAAGAACAAGCCCGCGAATATGTGCAAAGAGATTTGCGTAAACCATCTTGGTTAAATTTGCGTTTATACAATCTAGTAAATGTTAAAAAAGGTCGCTACCGTACTGAAAATATTAAAAAAATAGGTGAGGCACCCGCTTTACTTGATAGCTCCTTGGTAGAAATATCTAGAACACAAATAGAGAAATTTTTACATACTAAAGGCTTTTTACGTGCAAAAGTTCAAAGTAACATAGCTATTGAAAAACAAAAAGCCCGAATTACCTTTACTGCAAATGCCGGAGCAGAATTTACCATAAATGAGTTGAGTTACTCTATTCCCGATACCTCGGTTCGGAGTTTATATTTAAAAAATCAAGCTTCTGTTTCAAGTGTTGCAAAGGATAAACGCTACCATGCCGATACCTTAAACGCAGAGAGAGAACAAGTTTACCAATTGATGAAAAAAAATGGTTATTACCAGTATTTGCGTCAGTATTTACGTTTTGAGGTAGATACGAATGGCCTTAAAAACCAAACGAATTTAAAACTGCTTATTAGCAATCCTCCTGGTAAGTTAGCACACGAAGCCTATACTATTGGGGATAGTTATTTGGCTATTCGTACCAGTACCGGCGCACTTGCAGGAGCAAAAGTTGATTCAGCTGTGCTCGATAATCAGTATTATCTCAAAGATTATTCGGGTAGGTTTAAATTGAAACCCATTACAAGGTATATATTTTCTAAAAAAGGGAGTAAGTATAGTTTAGATGCCGAAAACTTAAGTTACGACCGATTGTATGATTTAAACGTATTTAGGAATATAAAAATTAGTTATCAAAAACAATCGGATACCTCCCATGTGTTAGATGCCATTTATGATTTTACGCCACTTAAAAAAATGTCTAACCGGCTTGAGGGTGAATATACCTTAAATGGAGCCAGAAATGGTTTTAATATTGGTAATACCTATACCAATCGTAATTTATTTGGTGGTGCCGAGCAGTTTGACCTGAAGTTTAGATATGGTGTATTGTTCGAATCTAAAGCCTTGAGCCAGCTATCTGATAGAGCATTTAACCGAGAGTTTGAATTGGGTGCCAATTTAATATTTCCTCGTATTGTAATACCTTTTAAGAATACCGTTTCGAGCAAAAACGGCTTACCGCACACCACTTTCTCTACAAGTTTCCAATATTTTCGCCAAAAAAATGCCTTCGAAAATCGCACCTTCATCAATGCCATTTCATACGATTGGATGGAAACCAAGTTTAAAAAACACACTTTTACGCCCTTCAATTTAGAGTATAGGA
>JBIIBV010000084.1:0-4247 GCA_044239195.1 Sphingobacteriaceae bacterium
TAGCCGACAAAGGCTTTTCACAAGACGAAATTGAGAAAATAGAAAAATCTCTACTTTCTGCTTTCGAAATTGGCTTTGTGTTTAACCAATGGACTTTAGGCGAAGATTGCTTAAAACGTTTAGGTTTCAAAGCTGAACAATACAACGATTTTGATTTTAATTTATTAAGAAACCTGGGCTTTAGCCGTCAGCAAATTGCTGAAGCTAACGAATACATTTGCGGCACCATGACAGTAGAGGGAGCGCCATTCTTAAAAGAAGAGCACTACCCTGTATTTGATTGCGCCAACAAATGTGGTACCAAAGGAGAGCGTTATATTCATGCACACGGCCACATAAAAATGATGGCAGCTGCACAACCATTCTTATCGGGTGCAATATCTAAAACCATCAACTTGCCAAACGAGGCTACTGTTGAAGAAATTAAAGATTGCTACGAATTATCGTGGAAATTGGGTACCAAAGCCAATGCCATTTACAGAGATGGTAGTAAATTATCGCAACCATTATCTACCAAATCGTCCGATTCAAAAGAAGATGTGTTAGATACCGTTGAGGATGTATTGGGCGAAGCGGCAAACGTAAAATTAAGCGACTTAACGCCTGAGCAAGTATTAGAAGCAGCTCGTGCTATTTTAGATCGTTCTACCGATACGCATTTCAAACGCCAATTATCATCGGTAGTAGAAAAGAAAAGCATGCCAGCAAAACGCAGTGGCTTTACACAAAAAGCAGCTGTGGGTGGCCAAACCATTTTTGTGCGCACCGGCGAATACGAAGATGGAACCTTGGGCGAAATCTTTGTAGATATGCACAAAGAAGGCGCAACCTTCCGTTCGTTAATGAACTCTTTTGCTATTGCCATATCGGTAGGTTTACAATACGGTGTGCCATTGGAAGAGTATGTAGATAAATTCACGTTTACCCGTTTCGAGCCATCGGGCATGGTAAGTGGCCACGATAACATCAAATCGGCTACCTCTATTATCGATTATATCTTCCGCATGTTGGGTTACGAATACCTAGATCGTCAGGATTTGGTACACGTACTTACCGAGAAAAAAGTAGTATTGGGAAATCCTCAAATCCAGGATACCGATACCAATCCGGATAGCAGCAACGTGTTAGAAACAGCCAAAGTAAGCGAAACCGTTACGGCAGGTGATAAAACGCTAAAACCTGTATTGGATATTTCGGGTGGTGGCCAATCGGATGCACCAGCATGTAGCAATTGCGGACACATTATGGTGCGTTCGGGCACCTGCTACAAATGCTTAAACTGCGGTACACAAGGCGGCTGTTCTTAATAGCTAACTAATACCCCATAAAAAAACCCTCCCGAAATTCTGGAGGGTTTTTTTGTGCTTTATTAAAGCCTAAACACAATGATATGATGCGTTGCAGCTGTAGTAGTCAACCGAATTGGATTATCAATCATTCCAATAGAATAAGAGGCAGGATCAGCATCAAACAAACCGGTCCATGAGGCAAAAGCGAAAAACCCTGGGCTTACGGTTACCACCTTTTCTGCTACCAAGACACTACCATCATTATTATAAGCCATATAATTAAATATCAACTCAGTACTGCTTACACTGGTAATTTCTAATTTAGCATAGTGTATCGTGGGTCCATCGCCTTTTAAAAATAAAATACTGCCCACTTTAAAATTCCGAGCTTCGGCCACATTGTCGTAAAAAATAGAAATACCCGTATTTTGAGCAGTTAATTCCGCTTCATGGGCTTTTATATCGGCTAAGCCAATTTGAGCAAAACTAACTGGAGGAGTTATTTTTTTGTCTTCTTTACAAGCGCTTGCAAACAAACCTACACCGATTACAAGCAATAAAAGGATTTTAGCACTGGTTTTCATAATTTTTTAGGATTAGTAAATTGAAACGCGAAACCAGGACATTTAGTATAGCCCGACTCAAAAGTTACCCTTGACGATGAATGGCGGTATTGTAAATACCACAAGAAATGAGTTATTTTACTCATGCTATTAAAACTGCTTATTCCCGCTTATATACTAGCCAACGTGTTGGTAATTTGGGGAGTAAAATCAGTCTTACAAAAGCGTCTAAAAAATAAAATGGCCATTTGGCTCTACAGCATCTCCTTAAGTTTTTGCCTTACCTTTATGTTGGCATTGGGTGTGCTCGTTTATTTCCTCCAAAACGTACATTAACGCTTATGAAAAGGTTTAATTTGGCAGGTTTTGGCTTACTAGTGTGTGGTGTGCTCAGTTTGGGTAGTCTAAATGCACAAGTAAAACAATCATTTATTCAAACACTACAGCAACCCAATTACTGGGCCGATTCGGTTTTTAAACGTTTAAGCCATAAAGAGCGTGTTGCCCAATTGTTTTTTGTGCGGGCACATACCGATAAAGGGAAAGCCTACGAAGATTCCATTGCCCGGGTAATTAAAAAAGAAAAAATTGGCGGCCTTGTATTTTTTCAAGGGGGACCTGTAAGACAGGCAACACTTACTCAACACTACCAAGCACAGAGTAAAGTGCCCCTACTTATTGCTATGGATGCCGAGTGGGGTGTAGGCATGCGTTTAGATAGCACCATAAGTTACCCCTACCAAATGACCTTGGGCGCCGTACAAAACAATAAGCTCATTGAAAAAATGGGTAGGTTAATTGCACAAGACATGAAACTGCTGGGTATGCACCTTAATTTTGCCCCGGTAGTAGATATCAATAACAACCCTAAAAATCCGGTTATTGGTTTTCGTTCTTTTGGTGATGATAAATACAAGGTTGCTAAAAAAGCCAGCGCTTATTTGCGTGGAATGCAAGAAGAAGGTTTGTTAACCAGCCTCAAACACTTCCCTGGCCATGGTGATACCGACCTAGATTCTCACTTCGATTTGCCCCAATTGCCTTTTACTAAACAGCGATTGGATAGCTTAGAACTTTATCCATTTAAACAATTAATTGCCGCAGGCGCTAGTGGTGTGATGGTGGCCCATATGAATATTCCGAGTTTAGATAGTACGGCAAACCTGCCCTCTACGCTTTCTAAACCCATTGTAACGAACCTATTAAAAGAAGAATTGGGCTTCAAGGGACTTATCATATCAGATGCCATGGGCATGAAGGGTGTGGTTAAATATTTTCCCGATGGCGAAGCAGATGTACGGGCCTTATTAGCCGGTAATGACGTGTTGGAGCTTTCAGAGAATTCGAAAAGAGCAGTTAAACTGATTCGGAAGGCCATTCGGAAGCATCAACTAAGCTGGGAGGAAATAAACAAACGGGTAAAAAAAGTACTACTAGCTAAATATTGGGCCGGATTGGCAAAACCCTATCAGCCTGATTTACAAAACCTGGTATCACA
The DNA here is from genome assembly GCA_044239195.1 of Sphingobacteriaceae bacterium. Taxonomy (GTDB): domain Bacteria; phylum Bacteroidota; class Bacteroidia; order Sphingobacteriales; family Sphingobacteriaceae; genus JAIPAN01. The sequence continues at coordinate 3,351 of JBIIBV010000084.1, forward strand.
ATTAAACCGAGCAGAGGCTGTGGCCTTAAACCAGCAATTGGCCGACGAGGCGGTGACTGTTTTAGCAAGTATGGATGGTATTCAATCGCTCTCAAAAACAAAAAAAACGGCGATTATTAGCATTGGTTCGGGTACAGAAGAGGTGTTTGAACAGGATTTAAAAAATTACTTCAGCAACTTTGCTAGCATAATCGTAGCTAAAAATGCTGGCGCTAAAAACTTGGAACAGATTGAAAGTAAACTAAGCGGTTTTGAGCAACTTATTCTCATCATACACGATAGCCGTAAACGGCCAGTACCCACGCTCGATTATAGCACATCTGTACAAGCGTTTCTAGAAAAAATAAGTCCAAATGTACAAGCAACGGTGGTATTTGCTAGCCCCTATACGCTTAATGGCTTAGCAAAAAATTTGCTTAACCAAACCCTAGTACTGGCTTACCAAAATAGCGAAGCATTACAGCATGCGGCTGTAAAAATACTTTTAGGGGAGCTGAGCCCCAAAGGAAAGCTACCCGTGAATATAAATGCCCTTTTAAAAAACGGAGCTGGCTTGTAATTACACCTTGCGGAGTTTTAACACCCCCAAGCCATGTAAACCCTTAATAATATAATACACCGGATCTATTTCGAACCAACGTTGGGCAAAATTAGCGCTGTTGGGGTACATGTGGTGGTTATTTTGGAATAACTCCCCCAGCATCAACACATCTATTGGGGTGGTATTTTTAGAATGATCGTGGTTGTTAAAATTGGAATAACCATACATATGGCCACACCAATTTACAATGGCTCCTTGTATGGGACCCATTAAAAAATGAATAGGTAGAAATAAAAACATCCACCAATGGGTTGCAAAAACTACATAAAAAATAACGTACAACACACCAAAAGCTA
>JBIIBV010000036.1:0-16381 GCA_044239195.1 Sphingobacteriaceae bacterium
GGTTATACGCCCATTTCTATTACCACTCTAATTGGCGCCAAAGGCAAAGGCCAAGGCAGCATGAAAGATGTGCCCCTAGATAAAATTACCGAGTACGCCGCCGAAGATGCCGACATTACCTTGCAGTTGAAACAGGCTTTTGAACCGCTGCTACAACCGGTAAATGGCGATACCTTATTGGCCGATATGGAACATCCATTGGTGTATGTTTTAGCCGATATGGAACGGGAAGGCGTTTCTTTAGATACGGCTGCCTTGCACGAATTATCCAAGCAGTTGGAGATAGATATTGTTCAATTGGAAAAAAGCATTTACGAAAAAGCAGGAGTGCGTTTCAACATTGCATCGCCTAAACAATTGGGCGAAGTGCTGTTCGATAAACTGCAATTAGACCCTAAAGCCAAAAAGACCAAAACCGGCCAATACCAAACCGGCGAAGATGTTTTATCGGCCTTGGCCCATAAGAGCGATATTGTGCAGGATATTTTAGATTTCCGCCAATTGCAAAAATTAAAATCGACCTATGTAGATGCTTTGCCGCAACTACTTAACCCGAGAACGGGTCGTATTCATACCTCCTACAACCAGGCGGTGGCGGCTACGGGGCGTTTGAGTTCCAATAACCCCAATTTGCAAAACATTCCGGTACGTACCGAACGTGGGCGTGAAGTGCGCAAGGCCTTCATTCCGAGAGATGCCAACCACGTATTGCTCTCTGCCGATTATTCGCAAATTGAGTTGCGCTTAATTGCCGAAATTAGTAAAGATGCCAATATGTTAGAGGCCTTTGCCCAAGGCTTAGACATTCATACCGCAACGGCGGCAAAAGTGTATGGTGTGCCTTTAGCCGAAGTAGACGCTACCCAACGAAGAAATGCCAAAGCGGTAAATTTTGGTATTATTTATGGCCAATCGGCCTTCGGACTTTCGCAAAATTTAGGTATTCCGAGAAAAGAAGCCGCTGAGATTATTGACAATTACTTTCAGCAATACCCCGGCGTAAAACGCTACATGCAAGATACCATGATTTTTGCCCGAGAACACGGCTATGTACAAACCATCATGGGCCGCAGACGTTATCTGCGTGATATCAATTCGCAAAATGCTACGGTGCGTGGCTTTGCCGAACGAAATGCCATCAATGCCCCCATTCAAGGTTCGGCAGCCGATATGATTAAGCTAGCGATGATTCGCATTCACCAAGATATCATAGACCAAAAATTAGCTGCCCGTATGACCATGCAGGTGCACGATGAATTGGTGTTTGATGTACCCAAAGGAGAGGTGGAGCAATTGAAAGTGATTATTCGCAACCGCATGGTGCACGCCATGCCCGTAAATGTCCCCATTGAAGTTGAAATTGGTGAGGGTACGAACTGGCTGGAGGCGCATTAATTTTTTAGTTTTTTCCTTTCCTAGCTCCTGTTTTCAAATAAGGGGTGGGTTTTTTCGTTCTGAGTTATGCTTCAAGCATAATCTATGGTTCAAAGAAAACATTTTCGAATGAATTTTTCGACTTGTGTTTCCCCTCCTGTGGAGGGGTGTCCGCAGGACGGGGTGGTTTATAAACATTTCTTTGTAAATGGTACCCTTATACCGCATCGTCCGGTTTTACAATTGCCCTGCAACCCACAATTAAAGGAACGTGCCAAAGCCTTGAGAAAGGCGGGTAATTTGCCGGAAGTGTTATTTTGGCAACAAGTGAATAAAGGTAAATTCTACCAAATTGATTTTGATAGACAGCGTGTTATTGGCAATTATATTGTTGATTTTTATGTGAAACGCTTAGGCTTAGTAGTGGAGATTGACGGCATTATTCACGATTTCCAACACGTATACGACCAAGAGAGGGAAGCGTATTTACGTACTCTGGGTTTAAGGGTTTACCGTATTTCTGCTACTGATGTGATTAAGCGTATTGAAGGTGTAATGATTGGGTTGGAGGGTTTTATCATTGAACAGTTTGGGCTACCTAGCTTTCCCACCCCGTCACAAGGTGACACCCCTCCAAAGGAGGGGAATAGCACCAGGCTGTAAGGTTGCTTTTAAAGATTTTCTGTACTTTTGAACGATGCAAGCCGCTAAAAAAATTTACTTCGCTTCCGATTTTCATTTGGGTGCGCCTTCTTATGCCAAAAGCAGAGAGCGTGAAGCCTTGGTGGTAGCTTGGTTGGATAAAATTAAAGCCGATGCTGCCGAAGTATTTTTAATGGGCGATGTGTTCGATTTTTGGTTCGAATACGCCACCGTTATTCCGAAGGGTTTTGTGCGTTTGCAGGCAAAAATTGCCGAATTAACAGATGCCGGTATTGCGGTAACCCTATTTAAAGGGAACCACGATATGTGGATGTTTAGCTATTTCCAGCAGGAGTTGGGGGTAAACATTGTGTCGGATGACTTGGTGTTGGAGCGCAACGGCAAGAAATTTTATTTGCACCATGGCGATGGTTTAGGCCCCGGCGATGCAACCTATAAAGTATTGAAAAAGTTTTTCCGCAGCGGTTTTTGCCAATGGCTCTTTGCCCGCTTACATCCCAATTTGGGTATGGGCTTAGCCAATTATTGGTCCAGAAAAAGCCGAGTAGCCAGTGCGCAAAAAGAGCAATTCGAAGGGGAAGATAAAGAGTGGCTGGTGCAATACGCCAAGGAGGTGCTCAAGCATACGCAGTACGATTATTTTGTATTTGGCCACCGCCATTTACCCTTGGATATTCAATTGAGTGCCACGAGCCGCTACGTAAACTTGGGCGAATGGATGAATTACCAATCGTATGCGGTATTTGATGGGGAGACCTTAACCCTTTGTCGTAAGTTTTAGCTATTTTTGTGCGCTTTTGTGGGTTTATAAACCCGATTGCAGCGGTTAGCGCCTTGGCGCTTTGAGCGGAAAGCGGGACTGTATGACCTGTATGGTACAGGTATTGATTTTCAGAAAAATAAGATATGTTAGATAAGTTAGAAGCTATTAAGGTTCGTTGGGAAGATGTGGAACGTGAGTTGAGTTCGCCAGATGTGATGAGCGATATGAAGCGTTTTGCGCAGCTGAATAAGGAATATAAAGACCTCACCAAGATTGTAGATGAGTATAAGATTTACCGCAATTTGGTGAGTAATATTGAGGCCAATAAGCAAATTTTGGCTACCGAGAAGGATGAAGAAATGCGGGAAATGGCCAAGATGGACTTGGATGAATTGTTGGTGGCCAAGGAGGAGAAGGAAGAAGAAATTCGTGTAATGTTAATTCCAAAAGATCCGGAAGATGCCAAGAATGCTATTTTGGAAATTCGTGGCGGTACCGGTGGCGATGAGGCGGCTTTATTTGCCGGCGATTTATACCGTATGTACATGCGTTTTTGTGAGCGCAAGGGCTGGAAAATTCAGGTAATGGATGTTACCGAAGGTTCGGCAGGTGGCTATAAAGAGGTGGTGTTGGAGATAACGGGCGAAGATGCCTACGGCCAGCTGAAATACGAAAGTGGGGTGCACCGCGTACAGCGTGTACCCGATACCGAAACGCAGGGCCGGGTGCATACCTCGGCAGCTAGTGTGGTGGTATTGCCCGAGGCCGATGAGTTTGATGTGGAGGTGAATATGAACGATATCCGTAAGGATCTGTTTTGCTCTTCGGGCCCCGGTGGACAATCGGTAAACACCACCTATTCGGCGGTTCGCTTAACACACATTCCTACCGGTATAGTGGCCCAGTGCCAAGATGAGAAATCGCAGTTAAAGAATTTTGATAAGGCTTTATCGGTTTTACGTAGCCGTATTTACGAAATGGAATTGGCCAAAAAGAACGAAGAAATGTCTAAAAAGCGTAAAACCATGGTGGCTACTGGCGATCGTTCTGCTAAAATACGCACCTACAATTATCCGCAGGGTAGGGTTACCGAGCACCGCATTGGTTTAACCATTTATAATTTGCCCGAGGTAATGAATGGCAGCATTCAAGATGTGATAGATGCGCTCCAATTGGCCGAAAATGCCGAAAAAATGAAAGAGGGTACGGTTGCTTAATTTTTTATATTATTTGTTGCACACCTAGTTTTATTGCGCTATATTTGCCCTCTCTTTTAGGGAATCGGCCTAAAAGATGTTCTTTATAAGATGATCTCGTAGCTCAGCCGGTAGAGCATAACACTTTTAATGTTGGGGTCCTGGGTTCGAGTCCCAGCGGGATCACTTTTTTTAGGACCGGTAGTTCAGCTGGTTAGAATGCCGCCCTGTCACGGCGGAGGTCGCGGGTTCGAGTCCCGTCCGGTCCGCAATTAACAAAAGAAAACCCTTTCCGATATTTCGGAGAGGGTTTTTTGGTTTATGGTGTGTTGAGAAGTCTATTTACCAGTTTCCTCACCGATTAATTCCCAATTCCCGAAGAATACCGAATGTCACTCGATTCACGCAAATTCTGTAAACTACTTAGAGTTATTCACGTTAATTAGGACATTATTTAAAGCCCAAAAATTACCTTTTATGAAACGAATTGTTTTGTTATCTGCTTTCTTATTGCTCAGCCTTTTATTGTTTCAGTGCAAAAAGGATACAGTAAAAGTTGAACCAGTAGTACCTCTGGCTCCAGTGGTAACGTTGAATATAGCATCCAATATTACAACAACTTCTGCATCAGCAGGTGGCGCTGTTACTTCGGATGGTGGAACAGCTGTTACTGTAAGGGGTGTTTGCTGGAGTTCAACCAATACAATACCTAACACAACCGATAGCAAGACTTCAGATGGAACAGGAACAGGAACTTTCTCTAGTGCATTAACAGGCTTAATACCTGGAACAACTTACAATCTCAGAGCCTATGCTACCAACGCAGTTGGGACAGCTTATAGCCCTGTTTCAACGTTTAAAACGCTAGCTTCAGCACCCATAGTAACAACCACTAATCTTACCATGGGATCTTCTACTAGTACTTTCTGGTGTGGAGGCAATATTACCGCTGATGGGGGATCACCAGTTACAGCTAGAGGTGTTTGCTGGGGCACCGCCACTGGTCCAACAATAGCCAACAGCAAATCTTCAGATGGAACAGGAATAGGAACATTCACAAGCTACATTTCAGGCTTAACAGCTATGACCACCTATTATGTGAGATCTTATGCCACAAATAGTGTTGGCACATCTTATGGCAATGAAATATCATTGAAAACGTTAGGCAGTGGGATAACTGTTGCAGGTGGTAATGGATATGGTTCAGCTGCAAATAAGCTCTACAGCCCAGCTGGTGTGTTCGTAGATGCGTCAGGGAATATATATGTGGCAGATTTAAATAATAGCCGGATTCAGAAATGGGCTCCTGGAGCTACTAGTGGAACAACTGTAGCAGGCGGTAGCTCTGGTGGTTCAGCTGCAAATCAGCTCCTCCTTCCAACTGGTGTGTTTGTAGATGCCTCAGGTAATATATATGTGGCAGATGAGAGTAATAATCGTATCCAAAAATGGGCTCCTGGGGCTACCAGCGGAACAACTGTAGCGGGTGGTGGATCAGGGACAGTATTGGGGCCAGTTGGGGTGTTCGTAGATACATCAGGGAATATATATGTGGCAGAATTCAGTAGTCACCGTATCCAAAAATGGGCTCCTGGAGCTACTAGTGGAACAATTGTAGCAGGGGGTAATGGATCGGGGCCAGCTGCAAATCAGCTTACCAACCCAGCTGGCGTGTTCGTAGATGCGTCAGGAAATATATATGTGTCGGATTACGGTAATAACCGGATTCAAAAATGGGCTCCTGGAGCTACCAGTGGAACAACTGTAGCAGGTGGTAATGGACAAGGGAATGCTGCAAATAAGCTTGCAAGACCAATGGGAGTATTTGTAGATGCATCAGGGAATATATATGTGGCAGATTTAGGTAATAGCCGGATTCAGAAATGGGCTCCCGGAGCTACTAGTGGAACAACTGCAGCAGGTGGTAATGGAGTGGGGTGGGGTTCAGGTCAGTTCAACGCCCCAGCATCCGTTTTCGTAGATGCTTCTGGGAATATATATGTGGCAGACCAAGAAAATCATCGTATTCAGAAATGGGCTAAACCGTAAATCCTTCTTTACATAGGTATTGGTGGGTTTTTTAGTTTATGATATGCGTTAAGTACTAATGGGATAAGGGGTGCATCTTGGGCAAATACAAGATGATTTTTAGACAAGCAGCTTCTTCACCTCAATTCGCATCTACCTTATTTTCCAAAACCGTTTGTAAACTTTCCGATAAGCTGCTTAGTAGATCGTAGCCCGTGGCTTGCTCTATGGCATTTACTGAGGTGCGGTAATTGCGCCAATTCGATGAGATGCTTTGGCTGTTTGGCGTATTCACGGCAATAACCCGAGTGCTGGAGTTGATACGAGCCAAATCGTTATTCCCTTGCGGTAGTACGAGCAATACTTTCCAAATGTATGCCGGTACCACAATGCGCCCCTGATCAATGGTGGTGGCATAGCCGTTGCTACCCGTACCACCACTACCATATGTTCCCATAACGATGTATACCTCATTGCCAGCAGAAACGAGTGTGCGGGCATAGTCTTCTAGGTTCGCCCAAGTTTGGCGGTTATTATTGGGTGCTTGCGGAATCATGTTAGTCATGAGAAACGTAGTGGAGTTGGCCGCCACCGAACTGGTCCGGTCTGCCGAGGGGCAATTGTGTCCACGGTCGAAACCGGAACCACTGTAACTGCTATCGTCTACCTTGTACCAACCGCTAGGTAAACTGGCATCGGGTCTAAAATCATCTTGCCTATCCGCAGTGCCAATAGCATTCGCATCGAGGTGCCAACTCACCCAATTGGCAATGCGGGTACTATTGTTGTAGGAAAGTATGTAATAGCCTTTGTCTAAGAGGTAATTAGCAGCATTGCTAGTAGCGGCTTTGCTCGGGTTGCCCAAAAGCATATTCCCATTATCCGCAAAATTGCTTGGCGATACCGTATTCGGCTTACCACAGGCCAATAGCACCAGGGTGCTCAGTAGAACAATTCTATAAAAATGCTTCGGTGCGAACATATCTTTAAATATCGGGTTTTATTTTAAAAGAAAACCCCGGCGTGGTGACACCGGCATACTTTGAAGGTTTGTAAGGAGTACTAAACCGATAGATATATCAAAATTATTATATTATTAGTTAAATTAGCAGATAAAGTGGATATATATGGCTTTAAGCTGGAACGAAATAAAAGATAGAGCATTAAATTTCTCAAAGGAATGGGCTGACACCTCAAACGAAGAAGCAGAAGCAAAACCATTTTTAGTGGAGTTTTTTAATGTGTTTGGCATTAGCAGCAAACGAGTTTCCACTTTTGAGCATAGAGTAAAAAAATTGGACGACAAAGACGGTTACATTGACCTGCTTTGGAAAGGAACGATTTTAATTGAAATGAAAAGTCGGGGCAAAAACCTTGACAAAGCATATCAACAAGCCAAAGACTACACTCACGGACTGAAACAACACGAACTACCGAAATACATTCTCATTTCTGACTTTGAAAACTTTAGGCTTTACGACCTTGATGAAGATAAAACCGTAGAATTTAAACTCAACGACCTTGTAAATAATGTTCAGCATTTCGGTTACATTTTAGGTTATCAAAAAAAGGTTTACAAAGAACAAGACCCTGCAAACATTAAAGCAGCAGAGTTAATGGGTAAACTTCACGACAGACTTGAAGAAATTGGATATACGGGACATCCGTTAGAAGTTTACTTGGTTCGTATTCTGTTTTTATTGTTTGCCGAAGACACAACAATTTTCAACAAACAACAATTTCAAGAATATTTAGAACAGCGGACAGCCGAAGACGGAAGCGACCTTGCTTCAAAACTGCAAGAATTGTTTCAAGTATTAAATACACCGAAAGAAAATCGTTTTAAAAATCTTGACGAGCAACTTGCCGACTTTCCTTATGTAAACGGAAAACTTTTTGAAGAAAACTTGCCTACGGCAAGTTTCGACACGAAAATGCGTCAAGCCTTGCTTGACTGCTGTTACATTGATTGGAGTAAAATATCGCCAGCGATATTTGGTTCAATGTTTCAAAGTGTAATGAACCCAAAAGAACGCAGAAACTTGGGAGCTCATTACACAAGTGAAACAAACATTTTGAAATTAATCAAACCGCTTTTCTTGGATGACCTTTGGAAAGAATTTGAAAGCATCAAAGACAATAAAAACAAACTCCCTGAATTTCATAAAAAATTAAGCACTCTTAAATTTCTTGACCCTGCTTGTGGTTGCGGAAATTTCCTTGTAATCACTTACCGAGAATTACGATTGCTTGAATTAGAAATTTTAAGAGCATCAAATAAAACAGGACAACGAGTATTTGACGTTCGAGAAATTATTTGGCTTGACGTTGATATGATGTGCGGAATTGAATATGAAGAATTTCCTGCTCGAATTGCCGAAGTTGCAATGTGGCTTATTGACCACCAAATGAATATGCAAATTAGCAATGAATTTGGACAATACTTTGTTCGTTTGCCTTTGAAAAAATCCGCAAAAATTGTTCACGGCAACGCATTACAGACAGACTGGGAAAGTATAGTTTCTAAGAACGAACTTTCTTATATTCTCGGAAATCCGCCATTTATAGGGAAACAAGTTCAAAAACCTGAACAAAAAGCAGATATGGAAAAAATATTTGCAGGTGTAACAGGAGGTGGAACTTTAGATTATGTAACAGCTTGGTATGTTAAAGCGGCTCAATATATTCAAGACACAAAAATCAAAGTTGCTTTCGTTTCAACAAATTCAATTGCTCAAGGTGAGCAAGTCGGAATAATTTGGGGTTTACTTTTTCATAAATACAAAATCAAAATACATTTTTCTCATAGGACTTTTAAATGGGGAAATGAAGCAAAAGGAAACGCAGCAGTCCACGTAGTCATAATTGGCTTCGCCAATTATGATACTAATGACAAAAGCGTTTTTGAATATGAGGATATAAAAGGCGAAGCTCACGAAATTAAAGTGAAAAATATTAACCCTTATTTGGTTGAAGGGAAAGATATGTTTATCACAACAAGAACAAAGCCTTTATGCAATGTTCCCGAAATCATAAAAGGTAGCGAAACTACTGACGATGGACATTTTATGTTGACCTTAGAGGAAGTAAATCAACTAAAAGAAAAATATCCCGAAAGTTCAAAATTTATTAGACCTTTTGTTGGTGGTGGAGATTTCATAAATGGAAATGTTCGTTATTGCCTTTGGTTAAAAGATGCCCCATTAAATGAAATTCGACATATTCCATTTATTCAAGAACGAATTGAGAGAGTTAAAAACTTTCGATTAGCAAGCACAAAGGCAAGAACAAGACATTGGGCAAATTTCCCAACTCTCTTTTCAGAAGATAGACAACCTACAACAAGGTATTTGATGTTTCCAAAAGTTTCATCCGAAAGACGGGCTTATATTCCGTTTGCCTATGTTGAACCTGAGTTTATCATTAACAATACAGCATCTTTTATTCCTGATGCAAGTCTATATCTATTCGGAATTTTAGAAAGCAAGATGCATATGGCTTGGATGAGTTATGTATGCGGAAGAATGAAAAGTGATTTTATCTACTCAAATAAAATCGTTTACAACAATTATCCTTGGCCAGAAAATGTAAATGAAAAACAAATAAAGGCAGTTGAAAAAGCCGTAGAAAGTGTTTTATCTGCAAGGAAGGAATTTCCAACTTATTCACTTGCCGATTTATACGACCCTTTAACAATGCCACCAGTTTTGGTGAAAGCACATCAAGAACTTGACAAAGCAGTTGATTTATGTTACAGACCACAACCGTTTATAAATGCAGCAAAAAGAATTGAGTTTTTATTTGAACTATACGAAAAATATACGGCAGACCTTTTTACAAAAGAGAAGTCGAAGAAAAATGAAAATAAAAAAGCAGATTAGTTTTAGCTTATCAAAAACATATTAAAACCCTTTATATGGAATTATTTGATTTAAAAAATGCACGTGGATATAAATTTTAATTTCTACTCTGACGCAGGTGGTGGCGATCCAGATAACAGGAGCCCGACCCTTAGAAAATATCACAAACTCCTATGGAGTAAATCCTTACCTAACGGCACGGTTTTCGAGTTAACTGATGCTGAAAAAGGTGCTTATTTGTATCATAATTCAGTGTTAGGAGAGTTTGTTTTGGGAAGTGATGCAATTGTTCATTCCTACAGAAACCAGAAACGTAAAGAATGGCTTACAGCACAAATTCCAGAGGATGTAAACGAATTATTCAGCTCATGTTGTAATATTGCGTCTTACCTCATTTTCCCTAAAAATGCCGTTGATGGCGGACAAACCATTAATCAATCACGTGGAGTGAATAAATTTATAGATGATAGATTCGACCTTACCTTAGAATGTATTAGGCGTTTTTATCTCAATCAATCTAGCCCACTTTATAATACCTTAATGAGGTATAAATCCTTTTTCGATTTATTTGAAGACTTTAACGGGTACATTGATTTTTTCTTTTTGCAGGATTTAGTAGACAAAAACACAAGTAGAGTTAAATTTTATTTGCCTTTTGATGATTTTAAAAATCAACCGATATTTTCCAATACGGATGATTACATTTCCTATAAACACGGTGTCATGAATTTTAATAGCTATAGAAAATCGAGAATTGAGGAATACGTAAATACCTATTTGCGATAAATCAATCCCCACCTTCGCCACATCCCAAAATACTTTTTTTCACCCCACCCACAATAAACTCCGCCAAAAAATAGTTTTTAGAAAAAACAAAAATGTTCACCTAAAAACTAAAAACCATGGCATCACAATCAGAAACCGGGCACGCCAGAAACCTAGCCGCCTTCCAAACCATCATCTCCTATTGCAGCAGCTACGGCACCACCTACAAACCCATGCAAGCCAACCTGCAACTAGCAAGCCTCCAAACCCAGCACACCAACGCCGAAACAGCCCTAGCCGAAGCCAAAAAGAAACAAGTAGCCTTCACCAATGCCACCAACACCCGAGCCGAAAACTTCCAGTCCCTCAAAACCATGGCCATGCGCATCATCTATGCACTAGCCGCCGCAGGAGTAAGCCCCAAAACCCTCGATAGCGCCAAAACCATAAAGCGTAAAATAGTAGGCAAACGAGTAAGCAAAATCAACGAAGAACAAAGCCCCGAAGAAAACATAGAAAAACAAAACTCCGCATCCCAGCAAAGTTTCGATCAAATACTTTCCGCATTCAACACCCTTATAGAATTGGCCGAAACCCAAGCCAGCTATCAACCCAGCGAAACCGACCTCCAAATTGCCCAATTAAAAACCTATGCCGCTACCCTCAAAACAGCCAATAGCGGAGTTATTACTGCCAAAACCGACTGGGCAGCCAGCCGAACAGAAAGAAACAAACTACTATACAGCCCCCAAATCGGCATTGTAGACACCGCTCAGCAAATTAAAAACTACGTACGCTCCATCTACGGACCATCAGATCCCGAATACAAAAAAGTAAGCGGAATAGAACTCAAAAGTATCAACCTATAAGAAGCCGGCCAAAGCAAAACAAGCCACAGCCACTCACCAGCTAGGCACAGCAGCACCTAACCAGGCCGCAGTAGCATTAAACCAAGGCGCATAAAGAACTAAGCAATACGCAGTAGCACTTCGTTAAGGCGCAGTAAGAATTAATCAAGACGCAATAGCACTTCGCTTAGGCGCAGCCTCTCACCCGCCAAACACAGCCGCACCTCACCAAGGCGTAGCAAGACTTTCCCAAGGCAAAAGAGCACCCCACCAAAATTCCCCTCCCACGGAGGGGTGGTCGAAGACCGGGGTGGTAAAAAGCCAGGCCCGGCAGAACGGCGGGCCAAGGTAAAGGCCTAGAGCGCAGAAGCATCGTTCTGCCTTGAGTTTTTGCATACTTTTTTATCAAGAAAAAAGTATGAATAAAAATAAATTCCTTACCCTTTTGACCAAGCAAAAAGGTAAACTACCATCCCAAACCAAACACATCCTTCGACAAGCTCAGGATGACAACCGTATAAAAAATAAAGAGCCACGGCCCGACCAAACGGCGGGCCAGCGTAAAGGCTTGTGGGCAGAAGCATCGTTTGGTCTTGAGTTTTTGCATACTTTTTTATCAAGAAAAAAGTATGAATAAAAATAAATTCCTTACCCTTTTGATCAAGCAAAAAGGTAAATCCAAAACACCAAACCAAAAATTTTTACCCGTTCCAACTTGTAATTACTAAAAATATTAGTAAATTGGTTCCCCATTTAGAACCGTGTTAAAACAAGTACATAGCCCCAAAGACCCCGCATTAGAGCCTTTGCTCCATCCAGAACAAGCGTCTGGCTTTGTAAGCCCAGCCGAAGATTATTTGGAAGGGCGCCTAAGTATTTTAGAGCGCCTGGTAACAGACCCTGTGAATACCTATTACGCCGAAGCCGACTCCAACGAGCTGAGCGCTTTGGGTATTTGCAAAGGCACGCTCTTTGTATACGATACCTCCATGAAAGCAACACACAATGCCTTAGTAGTACTGTGGTATCGAGGAGAATGGAAAGTCCGCCAATACTATGTGATAGGCAAACACATATACCTAGGCACCGGAAAAGAAAACGAAGAACCCGAATTGGTAAGCGAAGAGCTGCTGATAAGAGGCGTAGTCACCTGGAGCTGTCGCCCACACCAACACAAACCCAAATGCTATGTACGCCCTCGTTGATGCCAATAACTTTTACGTATCCTGTGAGCGCCTCTTCCGCCCCGAGCTAAACACTCGGCCCGTGGTGGTGCTTTCCAATAACGATGGCTGTGCCATATCGCGAAGCAACGAAGCCAAAGCCTTGGGCATAAAAATGGGCGTGCCCTATTTCCAAATCAAAGCGCTCGTAGAGCAGCACCACATCGCCATCTTCAGCAGCAATTACACCCTCTATGCCGATATCAGCGCCCGGATTATGAACAACCTGGCACGCTTTAGTCCCGAGGTAGAAGTGTACAGTATAGATGAATGTTTCCTGGGGCTCAAGAGCATCCCCAACTTACCCGACTATGCCCAAACCCTGCGCAGCACCGTGGTACGCAACACAGGCATACCCGTAAGTGTGGGCATTGCCCCCACCAAAACCTTAGCCAAACTGGCCAATAAACTGGCCAAAAAAAGTCCCTCAGGCATTTGCGTACTTCAAAGCGAAGAAGAGATAACCAGCGCCCTAAGCAACTTCCCCATTGGCGACCTCTGGGGCATAGGCCGGGCCTACCACAAGAAGTTAGCCCTCGAAAATGTGTTTACCGCCGCCCAGCTGAGAGCCCAAGCCCCTGCCTGGGTAAAACACATGCTCACCATACAAGGGCTACGCCTCTACCACGAACTTTGGGGCCGACCTTGCATTCCGCTCAAAGAAGTATTGGATAGAAAACAAGGCATTTGCACCAGCCGTTCCTTCGGCAAGTTGACTAATAAGTTAGAGGAATTGATAGAAGCCACCACCGCCTATACCAGCCGCTTAGCCGAAAAACTACGGGCCGATACCAGCTGTGCCACCCTGCTCCACGTACAACTATTAACCAACCGCTTCCGACCCGATTTGCCGCAATACAATCCCTACATCAGCTTGCCTTTGGCACATCCCATAAGCAATACCCCCGATTTGGTAAAAGCTGCCATTGGTGGGGTAAAAGCGTTGTATAGCCCGCGGTATCAGTACAGCAAAGTCATGGTGATGGCCACAGGATTAATCCCCGAACAAGAAGTGCAACTGCATTTGTTTAGCCCCTGGAATGGTCCGAAGAACAATGCAGTAAGTACCTTAATGGATAAGCTGAATACCCACTACGGCAGTGGCACCATCCGCATGGCTTCCGAAGGGTATAAAAAACACTGGGCCATGAAACGAGAAAATGTAAGCCCCAATTACACCACCGCCTGGGAAGATATTTTGAGGGTGGGCTAAGTGTATATACACTGCAGGAAAATTTCAGCTATTTTTTCTCAAATTCCGTCTCATCACCCATTAATTTCCAATTTCCGAATAATACCGAATGTCACATGATTCACGCAAATTCTTTTAATTACTTAGAATTATTCATGTTATTTTAATCTTAGTATATCAAGCCCTACCATTTGAACACATTTGAAATACCCTTTATAAGTCCCAATTATTAATTTTAATACGTATACCCTCTAATACTCAACTAACTAGAATTATTATTTTAAAAATTATAAACCCAATTAATTAATCTAAAAAAGTAAAAATGAAAAAATCAAGTATTGCATTTAGTTTATTAATATTTTCCATAAGCTCATTTGCGCAAACACAAGACAAACCAGTAGATGTAAAATACCGCCGTAGTTCTTTACATACCATGGTTGTTGAATCTGATAAATTTCCCCAAAAGGAAGTAGTATTAAAGGCATTCAACAATGCACCTTTCCCAGATAAGTATAATGAACATACTATAGGTGATAAATCATTTGATCCGGCTAAATACCCTTTAACTGCCGAAGAAAAAGCCACCATATATAAGCCTTCTCAAATGGGTGCATTACTTGCAAGTGCGGCCGATATAAAAGTAGATTCTGTTGCAAAAGAATTGCCCTACAGAATTCAAAAGTATCTAGCCAAAGAAAAAATTGCTAATAAACTTGTTGCAAAATGGTTTAACAGACAAGCAGATGGTAGTTTTGACTACAATTTGATCGCTGATAGAGGCGTATTTAATGCGTCTTTTTCAGAAACAAAGGCTGCTCAAAAATCTTCAGATGGCATAGCATTGTTGAAAACTGCCGGATTTGAATTAATTGGGAACACCTTTGTAGTAATCAATAAATTTAAATTCTATCCAAACGAGCCCATAGCAGCTGCAATAAGAGATGTTGCCAAAGCAGAATTAGCAAAAAGTGGTAAACCACAGATGCTATTAAACGCTGCATATAAAGGGCTAGATGCTGTTTACGAAAAAACAAAAGAAGGCTATTCTATTTTTGCAACTTCTTACCTATATAAATTAGTATGGGACGACGCAGTTTCAACCAAATTCTTCACCGATTTGTATATGGAAAAAGCGGCCATAGATCCTAAAAAGAAAGCTGCTTTTGACAAAACCGATTTATTTAAGTTGGAATTTGTTGGAGATGAAAGTGCTTCTGGCTTAGTAACTTTTTCTTTAAAGGAAAAAAGAACCGAAGAGCAAATTATTACGCTTTCTACAACAAGAATAATCGACAATGTATACGCGAAACTTCAGAAAAAATACGATGTATTTAAAACAAAAACACCGCTATATACCGGAGACCCTATTACTGCTAAAATTGGCAAAAAAGAAGGTTTAGAAGGTGGAGAAAGATTTGAAGTGTTGGAGCAAATTATAGATCCTAAAACTGGAGTAGCCACCTACAAAAATGTTGGTATTATTAAAGTAGATAAAGATCTGATTTGGGATAATACATTTACCGATGGAATAGCCCCAGTTGCCGATCCAGCTGCTGATGGAAAAAATGCCAAACCAGTTATCGATCGCACTACCTTTGAGGGAGGTAAGAAATTTTTCTCGGGTATGCTGATTAGACAAATTAAATAATTAACTTCAGTAGGGCAAATGGTTTATACAGCCATTTGTTCTACTGTTTATTCACCAATTTAAATTGAATATGAAACATATAGTAAAGAAACTGGGCCTTTTATTTATACTGATACTAGGGTGCACATTTGTAGCAAATGCGCAAGCCAAAAAGAAAGCCGATAAAGACACCGAAGCATGGAGATACGAAATCGAAGTAGTACAAACAGGCGTTCAAGGGACCTATTTAATTAAAGTTTGGTCATACTCTAAGAATCCTGAAGTGGCGATAGAGCAAGCCAAAAAAAATGCGGTTCATGGCGTTATATTTAAAGGATTTACAGGAACATCTACCATTCCTGGCCAAAAAGCATTAACAAGCAATGTGAATTTAGAACAAGAAAAAGCTGAATTTTTTGCCCCATTTTTTGCCGACGAGGGAAAGTACATGAAGTTTGTTTCTACCTCAAATGACGGTGCGGTTGAAGCCGGAGATAGAATGAAAGTTGGTAAAGAATATAAAATAGGGGTTGTAGTTTCTGTAGATGTATCGGCATTACGAAAAGATTTAGAGGCCGCAGGAATGATTAAATCTTTAGGCGCCGGATTTAACTAATACCAAATCCGTAAAACCATGAAAATTATGAAAAATAGTATATATGTGATTGTAGTATGTGTGTTGTTGCTTAGCAGTTGCACCACTACCAAACCATTGTCCGGAAACTATCCTCATGAAATAGAGTGCATGGGTATGGAACTCGATGGAAGTATTACACTAAAAACATGGGGCAAAGGAAAAAATAGAGCAGACGCCATAGAACAGGCCAAAAAAGACGCAGTAA
>JBIIBV010000085.1:0-4219 GCA_044239195.1 Sphingobacteriaceae bacterium
TGGGGCTTAGCCCCAAATCTATGGGCTATTTTATTAATTGGCATAGCTACATTCATCAGCGTATTTATGGTTTTTGTACGAAAAAACATCTTTTTTAGCTTGGTAGTGCTTTGGGCTTTGTATGGTATACTTTTAAAACGTCAGCCAGATTTAACCGCCGCATCACAAACCGTAGTTACTGCCGCATTGGCTGCATTGGTATTGGTATTGTTAACTATTGGTATTCAATTTCTTAAGAATCTTTCTCCAAAAATAAACCGGTAATTTTTCAGGTGTTTTATATCGCATTCGATCCCATTTATGCACACCCCTTACCCGATGGGCATCGTTTTCCGATGCTGAAATACGAATTAATTCCGCAGCAATTGCTGCATGAGGGTGCCATGGAGGCTCATCATTTTGTTTCACCGTCGCTTTTGGCAGACGAATGGGTGCTTACCACCCACCAAGCCGATTATTTTTATCGCTTAAAAAATGGGCAATTAACCTATCAAGAGGAACGAAGAATAGGCTTTCCCTATTCGCAGGCTTTAGTAGAACGTGAATTGCGAATTGCTCAAGGAACTATTGATGGTTGCTTGTTTGCTTTGGAGCATGGCATTGCTTTTAATGTAGCTGGTGGTACCCATCATGCAGGGAGTAATTGGGGAGAGGGTTTTTGCATGTTAAATGATCAAGCAATTGCAGCTAATTATTTGTTAGCTAATGAATTAGCTAATCGTATTTTAATAATCGATTTAGATGTACATCAGGGCAATGGAACCGCCGAAATCTTCCAAAATGAGGATCGTGTATTTACTTTTTCGATGCATGCCGAGCATAATTTTCCTTTCCGTAAAGAACGTTCAGATTTAGATATTGGCTTGGCAGACGGCATAAGCGATACCGAATATTTGTCCATTTTAGAACAACATATTATGCCTTTGCTAGATGATTTTGCCCCCGATTTTGTGTTTTATTTATCGGGTGTAGATATTTTAGCGACCGATAAACTCGGAAAATTGGCTCTGAGTAAAGTGGGGTGCAAAGACAGAGATGTATTGGTGCTTAGTGCCTGTAAAGCCCGAAAAATACCGGTTCAAGTCAGTATGGGTGGAGGTTATTCGCCCGATATTAAAGATATTGTAGATTCGCATTGTACTACCTATAAAGTAGCTGCGGAGCTGTATAGCTAGCTGAAGTTGGGAGAAACCAGCACTTCTTTGCTACCCGGAGTGTATTCGTAAAAGCCTCTTCCAGTTTTAATTCCTTTTTCGCCAGCCGTTACCATGTTTACCAAGAGTGGGCAAGGGGCATATTTCGGATTTCCGAAACCATCTTGTAACACACGTAAAATAGCCAAACATACGTCTAGGCCAATAAAATCGGCTAATTGCAGTGGTCCCATGGGGTGGGCCATGCCTAATTTCATTACGGTATCAATCTCTTCCACACCGGCAACACCTTCATATAGCGTATAAATTGCTTCGTTAATCATGGGCATTAAAATGCGGTTGGCCACAAAACCGGGGTAATCGTTAACTTCTACGGGTGTTTTCCCTAGTTTTTTGGATAAATCCATGATGCTGGCCGTTACCGCATCGCTGGTAGCATAGCCTCTAATCACTTCCACTAACTTCATTACCGGCACCGGATTCATAAAGTGCATGCCAATTACTTGATCGCTGCGTTTGGTTACAGCAGCAATTTTGGTGATGGAAATGGAGGAGGTATTGGTGGCTAGGATGGTTTCAGGACGGCAAATCTCATCTAAGTCTTTAAATATCTGTAGTTTAAGGTCGCTATTTTCGGTGGCAGCTTCTACAACTAAATCTGCTTGCGCTGCGCCTTCTTTTATAGAAGTGAAGCAAGTGATATTGGCTAAGGTATTCGCCTTATCGCTTTCGCTGAGGGCAGCTTTTGCTACTTGTCGGTCTAAATTTTTGCCAATGGTTTGTATGGCACGCTCCAAAGCGGCTTCCGAAACATCAATTAAAGCCACTTTATAGCCAAATTGCGCAAAGGTATGCGCAATGCCATTGCCCATGGTTCCCGAACCTATAACAGCGATATTTTTCATAGCATGCGATTTGTATTCAACAAATATACAGATTTACCGAGCTCGAAAAACTTAATTTTTGAGCGTAGAAATCGATTTTTGCATCTGTGCCATCATATGTGTTAGGCTTTCTAAGCTAGGTTCTGGTGATGGTTGTGGAAACTCGGTGCTGATATAGGCCTTAGCTTTCCATACTTCCACTACATCTTCGGTTGGGATGGTATAAGGTTCGTACACCGGATTATCGGAAATAAGCTTAAGTGTTTTATTTTCTTTGAACGGATTGCCTACTCTTTTATATACAACCCCATCATTTTTGCTGATAATGACATAAGTTTCACCTGCTTTCAGGTCGTTCCAATTTTCTACATATTCGCCCACTACAATAGAACCAGAGGGAAGTGGAAGCATGGAATCTCCTTTAATTTCAAAAGCACGGTAGGTGCCTTGGTTAAAAAAGGGAAGGTGGAACTTAGGTAGATCACTAATAAACTCCGGATCGGCATAGCCATTTAAGTAACCGGCGCAAGCTTTAACGGGTACCAATTCTATATTTTCTCGATCTTGTTGATCTACCGAAATGCTGAGGATGCGGATATTGCTGCCATCGCTTTTGGGTTGGGGCTTCCAAGAAGCAGATATCTTCTCGTTTACCAATTCGTCCATGCTTAATTCGTAAAATTCTGCGAATTTTTTTAGCAATTCGTATTTCGGTTCGGCTCTATCTTCTTCGTAGGCGCCTACTAACGAACGTTTAATTTCCATTAAATCTGCAAAATTTTGCTGTGTTAAGCCCTTTTTCTTGCGTAAGAACTTTAAGTTGTTGGAGATGTTGGCCATTATTTTTTAAATAAATTTGTTTTTACTAAAATTGTTAGTATTATTGTGCTCATAAAATTAGTAATAAATAATTTAAAAACAAAAAATACTAATTGATTTAGTTGTAATACCGTAAAGAATAGCGCCGATGAAACACGTTGTATATGTATTAACCGACAGAAACCGCAGCAATTTGCATGTGGGTATGAGTACCGATCTGTTAAAAACGATGGAATTTTATGCCAAAATGCCCACCTTGTTTTTTGATCCAAGTAAACAATTGAATCGCTTGGTATATTTTGAAGAGTTTAGCAGCGAACAAGCCGCCATTAGCCGCTTTAAAAACCTCAATGCATTTACCAAAATGCAGAAACAACGTTTGGTAATGGGCGTAAATGCAAATTGGATAGATTTAATTCCGGCATTAAAATATGAACAGCTACAGACTCAGCAAAACTGGCTGGCTAGTTTTAGCAGAGTAGCATAAACAAAAAAAGCGGCCATAAGCCGCTTTTTTTATGTCTGTAAGGTTTACCAGCCTGGGGCGAAGGTTAAACCAAATACGCCCTTACCCAAGGTTTTCCGTTGGAATGGAATGGCGTAGTAGGGTTCTATTACAAAATAACCCAATACATTTACCCGCAACGAGAGGCCCGCACTCATGGCCGGCACTCTACTATATACATTTATACTTTGGCCAGGGTTCATTGGATCGGGAGTGGTACCTACCACACTTGGTTGCCCACTAAAAGAAATTTTTGAATCGGAGTTATAGGCTAAACCTATATCAAAAAAGGCGTTTAAATCGCTAAATAATAATTTAGATTCGATAGTCGATAATTTTTTAGGACCTGTAAAAGGTAAACGAACTTCAAAGTTAGCAACGGCTAGCTTGCTACCCATCAACTGTTCGATATTAAACCCTCCGGAATAAATATCGCCCAATTTATAGAAAGAATTGTATTCGTAACCTCTAATGAAGGTAGAAAATCCCAAATATTGCTGGGCATAAAATTGGTTTTGATCTTTACCAAAAGCAAAGGTGTTTAATAAGCGTCCGGCAAGTGTTATCTTGTTTATGCGTATGTATTTTCTCAAATCTATTGTTCCAATAGATAGGTTAAAATCGCCAAAGAGTTGGTTAATTCCTATGCGGTAACGGTAACCCGTTAGGGGCGCTGTAATCCCGAAATTAGAGTTATCGCCCACAAAGGCTGCATCAAAGCCATATACCCTAAAATTTTGGAAATTGATACCTACTTGATTGTAATAGGCATTGGCTTCGGCCATAGATATTTTTTTGCGATCGGAACCAGCATAACCATTAATAAATACTTGATTTCCGTTTTGAGTATAGTTATA
>JBIIBV010000003.1:0-51770 GCA_044239195.1 Sphingobacteriaceae bacterium
CCCACCTGGGCTCGAACCAGGGACCAAAAGATTATGAGTCTTCTACTCTAACCAACTGAGCTATAGGCGCAGTTAAAATTGAATTTTAACAGTGCAATTTTACATATTTGCAGGCATATTCTAAAATCATAGCCATGCAAAATATAAAAAATATCATCTTCGACTATGGAAATGTGATCTTTCACATCGATTTTCAGCGGGCACAAACTGCTTTTGAGAATCTCGGAATTAAGAATATAGAGACTTTTTTTGCGCACAGTGGTCACCATCCTATTTTTAATCAATTTGAAATTGGCGCCATTTCTTCGGCCGAGTTTAGGCAGGCAATACGTGATATTGCCCAACACCCGAGTTTAACAGATGCTGATATTGACACGGCTTGGAATAGTTTATTAATTGGTGTGCCGCCCGGAAACCACGAAACCTTACTAGTAGCCAAAAACAAATACCGCACTTTTTTATTGAGCAATAACAACGAAATTCATTATAACTGGATTGTAGCATATCTGAAACGGGAATTTAATATCGATTCGAACAGCATTTTTTTTGAGAAAGATTATTACTCACACCTGATGGGCATGCGGAAACCCAACCGCGATATTTTTGAATTTGTATTGAAGGAACATGCGCTAGATGTAAACGAAACTTTATTTATTGACGATAGTCCGCAACACCTTAAAACAGCTACCGAATTAGGTTTACAAACCCATTTACTGCTACCTAACGAAACATTGCCCGGATTTTTACAAACCTCCGGATTGCTTTAAATTTTTATATTCGTACTATGGAACAGAAACGCTTTAACTCTTTACAAGAATTTTACCCTTTTTACCTTACCGAACACAGCAATACTACCAGTAGGGTATTGCATTTTATAGGCACTGGATTGGTGTTGGCTTTAGCAGCTGCTGCTTTGTTATTTCACAACGTGCAACTGCTTATTGCGGTTCCTTTTGTGGGTTATGGCTTTGCTTGGGTAGGGCATTTTTTCTTTGAAAAGAATAAACCTGCTACGTTTAAGCACCCCTTGTACAGCCTGGCCAGCGATTTTATTTTGTTTTTCGATTTAGTGAGCGGAAAGCAGAAATTTAAGCCTTAGAGCTGTGCAAACTTCTATAGGCCCAAATACTACTAGCCGATAGTAGTACGGCACCAACTAAAAAAGGTGCTCCTGGGAACTCGAAATAGGCTTCATTACCGGTAAAGGCGGAAAAAAGATGGGTCATGAGTAATGGTCCGAAAATAGCGGTCAAACTCATCAATCCGGTTAAAGTTCCTTGTAATTCGCCTTGCTCGTTGGGCGGCACCTGATTAGACATGATGCCCTGCAAGGCCGGGCCGGCAATACCTCCCAAGGAGTAGGGAACCATAAAGGCAAACATCATCCAACTTTCGCTAGCAAAGGCAAATAATATATAGCCAAAGCTGTATAAAGCTAAACCGATATACAAACTACGCTCCTGCCCTAATTTGGGAATAATGATGCGAATTAAACCACCTTGTACCACTGCAATAGTAATTCCTACAAAACCTAAAGAATAGCCTACCAGCGCTTCAGTCCAACCAAATTTGTACATGTTGTAATAGGTCCACACACTTTGCAACGCATAGCTAGCCAAATACACTAAAACTAAGGCTCCGGCCAAGCTCAACACTTTCGAGTAGCGTTTTAACCGAGCAAGGGAAGCCCAAGCATTGGCGGTTTTAAAATTAAAGGGCCTTCTGTTTTCTTTGGTGAGCGATTCTGGCAAAATGAAATAACCATACAAGAAATTGAGCAGAGCCAAACCTGCAGCGGCAAAAAACGGAATTCGGGTGCCAAATTGACCCAATACTCCCCCTAAAACCGGGCCAATAATAAAGCCCAAACCAAAGGCGGCTCCAACAATCCCAAAATTTTGCGCTCGTTTCTCTGGCGCCGACACATCGGCAATGTAGGCCATGGCCGTGGTCATACTTGCACCGGCAATACCGGCGATTATTCGGCCTACAAATAACCAGAAAATGCTAGGTGCAAAAGCTAAAAACAAATAATCGATACCGAAGCCTAATAAAGAGAGTAAGAGTACAGGGCGACGGCCATACTTATCGCTTAAATTACCCAAAATGGGCGCAAAAATAAATTGCATAAAGGCGTAGGCAAAGGTAAGCCAGCCCCCGTACTCCGAAGCCACACTCAGGCCTTCGCCGGTTAGTTGGCCAATCAGTTTGGGCATTACCGGAATAATAATCCCAAGTCCGGTAATATCAATAAGTAAGGTTAAAAAGATAAAGTTTAACGCATACTTCGATTTTCCTAATTGCATCTTAAGCTGATTTTCTACGTGTGCGTTCTTTAATAATTAAGCCCAACTCTCTACCCATTTGACCGGCAATAGAGGTGTTTTCATCGGCTCTTCTAAACAAATAAGGCAATACCGATTTTACCGGACCATAAGGCACATACTTGGCCACATTGTAACCTGCATTGGCCAAATTGAAGCTTAAATTATCGCTCATACCCAATAACTGAGAGAAAAATACGTGTTGGTGTTGCGTATCTATCTTTTCAGCTTTTAATAAATCTGTTAGCAGCTTGCAGCTATGTTCGTTATGGGTGCCCGCTACAAAAGCAATACAATCTATGTGTTCTAAACAGAAAGCAAGTGCTGCATCGTAATCGGCATCGGTAGCGGCTTTATCTACATGAATAGGCGATGGATAGCCTAATTCTTGCGCTCTCAAGCGTTCTTTTTCCATGTAAGCCCCTCGTACCAATTTGGCACCAATCTTAAATTTATCATTTTTGGCTAGTTCCGTATCGGCTTTTAAAGCGGCCAATTTATCGTTTCGGTATAACTGGTAAGTGGTATAAACCACCACCTCTTTTCGGTTGAACAAACGCATCATGTCTAAAGCCAGGGTATCAATAGCATCCTGAATCCAGGTTTCTTCGGCATCAATCATTACCGGAACGTCCAATTCAGACGCTCTGGTACAAATTCGTTTGACACGTTCGCACACTTTATCGTATTCTGCTTGGAGCGTTTTGTCGAGTTTTTCCCCGGCAGTTACTTTTTCTAAAAGTGCAAATCGGGCTACACCCGTAACCTTAAATACCGTTAACGGAATGCGTTTATCGCCTTTGGCCCGCTCAATGGTGCGAATAATTTCCTTGCAGGTTTCTTCAAAAACAGCTTCTTCCTCTTCGCCCTCTACCGAATAATCTAAAATGGTACCCACCTTACCGGCAGCCAGTTGAGCGATAGCACCCTCCGCCGAAGCAATGGTTTCACCACCACAAAAATGAGCGAAAATGGTTTTTTTAATCACCCCTATAATGGGTAAACGTAGCTTTAAAGCCAAATTAACCAAGGGTGGACCTATTTTAGTTAGGAAATTAACGTTGATAGCCTTAAACAACCAATATGCTCGGCTAAGCTCGGCATTGCTTTTGTGTTTAAAAGCAATTTCTGTATTATCAAAAGATAAAGGACTGCTGTTCGCTGAAGTATTCGTGCGCATGCAACAAAGTTACACAACTGGAGGAAATCAAAAGCATATTAATTTTAGTAAGAGGTTTCATACCTTTATCCCATGATCACGTTTAAACTCGAAGGCGAATACATTCCACTCATTCAATTGTTAAAAGCGTGCAACCTGGTGCAAACCGGTGGCGAAGCGCAAGTAGTGGTGAGCCAAGGCGATGTATTGGTAAACGGTGAAACCGAGTACCGTAAACGCTTGAAAGTGAAAATTGGTGATGTAATTGAATTTGATGGCCAAAAAATAAGCGTAGCATGAGTAAAAAAATAGCAAGTATTGGCTACGATATTTATGTTGAAAATGGTTTAACTACTTTAGATCAGTTCATACAAAAGAATAAATTCTCTAAACTATTTTTCTTGGCAGACAGCACTACCGAAGAGCTTTGCTTGCCCATAGTGCTCAAAAATTTGCCCAGCGTTAAAAGCTACGACATCATTACCATTGACCCTGGCGAAGAAAACAAAAACATAGACTTTTGTATTGGCATTTGGAAAATGTTATTGGATTTTGAAGCCGATCGGAAAAGCCTACTCATTAATGTGGGTGGCGGCGTAGTTACCGATATGGGCAGCTTTGCAGCAGCTACTTTTAAACGAGGCATTGCTTTTGTGCACGTACCCACTACCCTATTAGCGCAAGTAGATGCATCGGTAGGTGGTAAAACTGGCATCGATATGGATGAGGTGAAAAACTGCATTGGCACCTTTACCCAACCCCAGGCCGTAGTTATTGATCCCATTTTTTTAAAAACACTTTCTGATCAGCAATTGGTTTCTGGCTTCGCCGAAATGATTAAACACGGACTCATTGCCGATGTACAAGAACTCAATATCTTAAAACACACAACACCCAAAAAAATCTCCATAGATTGTATTGAAAAATCTATCCGTATTAAAAACGAGATCGTAAAAGCCGATCCGGAAGAAAAAGGACTACGCAAAATTTTAAACTTTGGGCATACCATTGGGCATGCCATTGAAAGTTACTTTTTACAAAGCCCTACTCCGCTACTACACGGCGAAGCCTTGGCTATGGGCATGTATTGCGAAACCTATTTATCGCAAAAGCACAACAGCCTTTCGGAAAAAGAGGCCGAAGAGATTTACGAACTCTTAAAAACAACATTCCCCTTGGTGGCTATTCCCGAAACAGCCATCAGCAGCCTGTTAAATTTTATGAAACAGGATAAGAAAAACATAGGCGACCAAATAGGCTTCGCCTTGCTCGATAAAATAGGTGCATGCAGTTACAATCACTATCTGTCTACCGAAGAAATAACACAAAGTCTACACTTTTATAAAAAAACAGTTGCATAATTCGGCCAAATTGGTAAAATAAAAACTCAAAAGATTTGGAAAGAGCAAAAAGCCAAATCAGTAAACATACTGTATAACTTTACCCGTTTTAGGCGAATACCTAAAAAATGACCACGCATAACATGAAATTATCTTTAAACATTGCTCCTTTTGACTCGTGGTTCCCCGGCAGCACCCAACCACGCTTAATAGCCGGCCCATGTAGTGCCGAAACTGAAGAGCAAGTATTGGACACAGCCCGCTTATTAGCTGCTACAGGCAAAGCGGCTGTATTAAGAGCGGGCATTTGGAAACCTCGGACCCGTCCCGGAGAGTTTGAAGGAATTGGAAGCATCGGGCTCGAATGGCTGAAAAAAGCCAAAGCTGAAACCGGTTTACACACTGCTGTGGAAGTAGCCAATGCAAAACACGTAGAAGAGGCTTTGGCCGCTGGCGTAGATATGCTTTGGGTAGGAGCCCGTTCTACCGTAAACCCATTTACGGTACAAGAAATTGCCGATGCCCTAAAAGGAGTAGATGTGCCTGTTTTGGTTAAAAATCCGCTAAACCCCGATTTATCCTTATGGATTGGCGCCTTAGAACGCATCAACCAAGCCGGAATTACCAAAATAGCTGCAATTCATCGCGGATTTTCTTCTTTTGAGAAATCGGCATTTAGAAACGAACCCATGTGGGAACTAGCCATACAGCTAAAAACCATTTGCCCCGAATTACCCATAATAACCGATCCGAGTCATATTTGCGGCAACCGCGAACTCATTCCCTACATTGCGCAAAAGGCCTTGGATTTAGACATGCAGGGCTTAATGATAGAGTCGCACATAGACCCTTTGGTAGCTTGGACCGATGCTAAACAACAATTAACTCCGGCAGCTTTGGCCGAATTAATGGATCGATTAACCCTGCGTAAAGCCGAGTTAAAAGATGCTGATTTTATAGATAAATTGGCCGATTTGCGCAACCAAATTGATAAAATTGATGATCAAATTATCGAAAAAATGGCTGAGCGGATGGGCATTGTAGAAAAAATTGGTACATACAAACGAGATAGCGGTGTTACTATTTTACAAGTGGTACGTTGGGAAGAAATAATTCATAAACGTTCCGATTTTGCAAAAGCCTTAAAATTAGACCTTCCTTTTGTAGGCAAATTATTAGAGCTCATACACAACGAATCTATCCGCAAGCAAACGGAAATTATGAACCAAGAAAAGGCAAACAGCTAAACATGGCTTCTATTACGCTCTCCCATCCTAGCAAAAAAATACAGGCTAGCATTGCCCTCACCGGCTCTAAAAGTGAGAGTAATAGAGCCCTAATTTTGCAGGCCTTGAGCCAAGGGCTAGTGAGCGTAGAAAATCTATCCGAAGCAGCCGATACCCAAACGCTGCTTCATATACTCAACTCACAACTTAGTACCCAAAACCCACAACACATAGATGTAGGCCCAGCCGGAACAGCCATGCGCTTTTTAACGGCACTCCTAGCCACGCAGCCGGGTGAATATACGCTCACCGGAAGCCAGCGCATGAAAGAACGCCCTATTGGCCTATTAGTAGATGCCTTACTCAAGCTTGGTGCTCACATCACGTATCTAGAAAAAGAAGGGTATCCGCCACTCCTTATCAAAGGACCATTTGAGCAAAAAGAAACTAAAATTAGCATTCAGGGCAACGTTAGTAGCCAATATATTTCGGCGCTACTACTCATTGCCCCTATCTTACCTAAAGGTTTGTGCTTAGAACTAGAAGGCGATTTAACCTCCAAACCCTATGTAGAAATGACTTTGGCCATGTTGCAAGAAGTGGGCATTCAGCATAGTTGGGAGGTCAATGAAATTTGTATCGAACAACAAGCATTTAAAGCAAGTACACTCGTGGTAGAGCCCGATTGGAGCGCCGCTTCGTATTGGTATGCACTAGCTGCACTAGCCCAAGAAGCAAGTCTGAGTATGCCTCATTTACAAGCATACAGCTTGCAAGGCGATAGCAAAATCACGGAATTGATGGCCAATTTTGGCATCACTTCTCAATTTAAAAACGGAGAACTCCTCTTAACAAAAGAGAGCAAAACCCCCGAACGTAAAATTTTCGATTTAAAAGACTGCCCCGATTTAGCACAAACCCTGATTGTATGTTGTGCTGCACTAGGCCACGAGGCTACCTTTACCGGTTTAGAAACACTAAAAATTAAAGAAACCGATCGAATAAAAGCCCTACAAACCGAATTAGCAAAAATTGGGGTAAAACTCATCGAGAAAAACTTGACCTATAAATTAGATTGCTCAAAACGAGTATTGCCTAAAAAAATACAAATAGCCACTTACGAAGACCACCGCATGGCCATGGCATTTGCTCCTTTGGCTTTACTAATTGATGAAGTAGAAATCATGGAACCACAAGTAGTGGCTAAATCCTATCCCCATTTTTGGGACGATTTGAAAACTGCTGGTTTTGAAATAAAAATGTAATTTTATCCCCTATGGCAGGCAATACTTTCGGTCAACTTTTCAGAATAAGCACTTTCGGCGAATCCCATGGAGTGGCCATTGGTGTAATAATCGATGGCTGTCCGGCTAATTTGGCTATTGATATTGATTTTATTCAACACGAGTTGGATAAACGCCGTCCGGGACAATCGCAACTAACCACCCAACGTAAAGAAAGCGATACGGTACAAATCCTATCGGGTGTGTTTGAAGGAAAAACCACCGGAACGCCCATTTTCCTGCTTATTCCCAATGAAGATCAACGTTCGGCCGATTATAGCCACATCCAAGATGCCTATCGTCCGTCGCATGCCGACTATACCTACGATGCCAAATACGGTCACCGCGATTACCGTGGTGGGGGGCGTTCATCGGCAAGAGAAACCGCAGCCCGAGTAGCTGCAGGAGCCATTGCAAAATTACTTCTTGCCCAAGCCGGTATCGAAATTTTTGCACAAGTATCTGCCGTTGGAAACATAGAAGCACCGGGATTGGGCAACGAATCGATTTCCCTATTAACCGAACAACGAGAAGCAACACCCATACGTTGTGTAGACCCAGCCACGGCTAAAGAAATGATTGCTAGTATTGAGGACATTCGCAAAGATGGCGATACCCTTGGTGGAAAAATTTCGGCGATTATTCGCAATTGCCCGGCGGGTTTGGGTGAACCTGTTTTTGATAAAATCCATGCCGATTTAGGCAAAGCTATGCTGAGCATCAATGCCGTTCATGGTTTTGAATATGGTTCTGGTTTCGATGGAACCCGCATGAAAGGCTCGGAACACAACGATGCCTTTGTAGCCGCATCTACCGAAAAGGCACAAACCCTTACCAACTTTTCGGGAGGTATTCAAGGTGGTATCACTAACGGCATGGAAATTAATTTCCGAGTTGGATTTAAGCCTGTAGCCACCATTATGCAAGCACAAGCCAGTGTAAATAAAACTGGCGAAGAAATTGCTGTTTCAGGCAAAGGTCGCCACGACCCTTGTGTGGTGCCAAGAGCAGTAGCCATTGTAGAGGCCATGGCCGCCTTGGTACTAGCCGACCACTACTTACGCAATAAAAGCGCTAAGATTTAAAATATAGCAGGAAACTGATTGGGTTTGCTATCGTGCATCATGGCATAAACCGTTTCTACCACATCTTCTACCGATGGTTTGGTAAAATAGTCGCCATCGGAACCGTATGGAGGACGATGTGCTTTTGCCGTTAAGGTTTTCGGTTGGCCATCTAAATAATAATAGCCTTTCTGATTTTCCAAAACTTGTTGCAAAATATACGCCGATGCACCACCTGGTACATCTTCATCAACCACCAATAATTTAGAGGTTTTCTTAAGCGACTGCGCACAAATTCCGTGTATATCAAAAGGCAATAAGGTTTGTGGATCTACGATTTCTACCGAAATACCTAGTTTCTCTAACTCTTCTGCTGCTTCTTGCACAATGCGCAAAGTAGAACCATACGATACAACCGTTACATCTTTCCCTTCGCGAATAGTTTCGGCGGAACCCAATGGAACAGTAAAATCTCCAATATTTTGAGGCAATTTTTCTTTTAAACGATAGCCATTTAAGCACTCTACCACCAAAGCAGGCTCATCGCCGCGAAGCAATACATTGTACATACCGGCAGCCTGCGTCATATTTCTAGGCACACAAACGTGCACACCACGTAAGGAGTTTACAATCATACCCATTGGCGAACCCGAATGCCACACCCCTTCTAAGCGATGTCCACGGGTACGAATAATTAATGGGGCTTTTTGGCCGGCCTTGGTGCGGTAACTTACGGTAGCCAAATCATCGCTCAAAATGTTTAAGGCAAATAATAAATAATCTAAATATTGAATTTCGGCAATAGGTTTTAAGCCTCTCATAGCTAAACCAATACCTTGGCCAATAATGGTCATTTCGCGAATACCGGTGTCGGTGATGCGCAAATCGCCGTATTTTTCTTGCAAACCGGCAAAACCTTGGTTTACATCGCCAATTTTCCCTACATCTTCTCCAAAAGCCAACACTCTCGGATCGCGATTAAAATGGGCATCAAAACACGCATTTAAAAGTTCACGTCCATCCAATAGCGGAGCATCAGCAGCAAATTCAATGGCTACAGAAGGCACTTTTTCCGGACTTTGGCTTGTTTCGGTAAATAATTTAGAATTATAGGCATCGGCAATTTTTACTTGTTGTTGGCTATACCAATTCTGCAAGTCTGTTTTGGCAGAGCTTTGTACCGCTCTTAATAAACGGATAGACTTACGCACTGCTTGGTAAACCTCTTTACGTGAAACTTCGCTGGTTTTAGCTAAAGTTTCTGCCAAAGCTACCACCTCCGGCATTTGCGTAGCTTGCAAGAGGACAATAGACTCATTTGCTTCGGTTTGTATGGCACTTAAAAAATCGGTCAAGGCCTTTTTCTGACAGTCACGCACATAATTTTTAGCCGTTTCTTCCAAAACTGAAAGTTCCGTTTCGCTAATCATGGCTGTTTCGAGCATCCATTTACGCATTTGCACCAAACAATCGTATTCTTGTTCCCAAGCCAAACGCTCGGCAGATTTATAACGTTCGTGCGAACCCGAAGTAGAATGTCCTTGAGGTTGCGTAAGTTCTGTTACGTGAATTAAAGTAGGTACATGCTCGGCTCGGCAGGTAGCTATAGCTTCCTGATACACTTGGCATAGCGCTGGATAATCCCAGCCTTTTACTTTATAAATTTCAAAGCCTTCGCCTTTAGCATCACGCTGAAAACCTTTTAATATTTCTGAAATATCTTGTTTTGTAGTTTGAAATTCGGCCGGAACAGAAATGCCGTAGGCATCGTCCCAAACAGAAACGGCCATGGGAATTTGCAATACGCCAGCAGCATTCATGGCTTCGAAAAACACGCCCTCTGAGCTGGAGGCATTGCCAATGGTTCCGAAAGCAACTTCATTGCCTTGTACCGAAAAGTTTTTTAAATAGCCTAATTCTTGATTTTGACGATATAATTTAGAAGCATAAGCCAAACCCACCAAACGAGCCATTTGGCCACCGGTGGGCGAAATATCGGCCGAACAATTTTTAATGGCCGTTAAATCTTTCCAAGATCCATCTTCATTTAGGGTACGGCTAGCAAAATGACCATTCATTTGACGACCTGCTGAAGCTGGTTCGGCTAACACATCGGGGTTGGCATACAATTGTGCAAAAAACTCGGTAATGCTTAACATGCCGGTGGCAAACATAAATGTTTGATCGCGGTAATAACCCGAACGCCAATCGCCAACTTTAAAGGCTTTAGCCATAGCTACTTGGGCTACTTCTTTACCATCGCCAAAAATGCCAAACTTAGCCTTGCCGGTAAGCACCTCTTTTCTGCCCAATAAACTAGCCTGACGGCTTTCGTAAGCTAGTTTATAATCCTGAATAACTACCTGCTTAAAGTCCTCAAAGCTAAGCTCTGAAGCATCAAAAGCTGTGGTTTCGGTTTGGTTTAGTACTGACATATTTGTTTTAAACTTTGCACAAAAATAAGAAAATATACGCTATGCGCACTTGCAGCGTTATAAGGTTTGTTAAAATCCTTTTATGAATGGTGTAAATAGTTTATATTTGTGTATATATAATTAAAACAGATGAAAAAAATAGTCTTCTTATTTACTCTTGCAACCTTGTTTGTAGGATTAAGTGCCATGAAATTTCAGCAAGAGGCTGAATTTAAATTTGATAAAGAAACTTACGATTTCGGTAAAATTCCACAAGGAAAACCAGTTACCGTAGATTTTAAATTTACCAATACAGGTGAGGCGCCTATTATTATCACCAACGTAGAATCTACTTGTGGTTGTACTGTACCTAAATTCACTTCCACTCCGGTAAAAAAAGGAGAAACTGGTGTAATTACCGTTACCTACAATGCTGCGGCGGTTATGCCATTCAGCAAAGCCATAACCGTAAAGTCAAATGCTAAAACACCTGTAAAAATGCTATACATTAAAGGTGAAGTATTGGCTACAGCGCCAAAACAATAAGCTTTATATAAAAACATCTTTTAAAAAACCTCGTTGGAAACAGCGAGGTTTTTGTATTTTTGGGCCATGCCTACCATATCTCTTAAAGGAGTGCAGATGCCTGCCTCTCCCATTCGTAAATTAAGTCCATTTGCCGAAACGGCTAAAGCCGCTGGCAAAAAAGTGTTTCATTTAAATATTGGCCAGCCCGATATTGAGACACCTGAAGTGATGCTACATGCCATTAAAAATTTCGAGGAGAAAGTTTGGGCCTACACGGCTTCTGAAGGCACGGCATCGTACCGCAAGAAATTAGCCGAATACTACAATAAACTTAATTATTCAATAAAAGCAGAAGATATTTTGGTAACCAATGGTGGCTCCGAAGCCATTACCATTGCCATGCAAACCTGCTTAAACCCGGGCGACGAAATTATCATTCCGGAGCCTTTTTATGCCAATTACAATGGCTTTGCCTGCATGAGCGACGTGGTTGTGAAACCCATTTTATCGCATATTGAAAATGGTTTTGCCTTACCTGCAATTACCGAGTTCGAAAAAGTAATAACGGAAAAAACCAAGGCTATAATTATTTGCAACCCCAATAACCCCACTGGTTATTTATATGCTAAGGAAGAACTAGAAGCTTTAAAAGAATTATGCTTGAAATACGATTTGTATTTATTTTCTGACGAGGCTTACCGTGAATTTTGCTACGATGGTCGCGAATTTATTTCGCCCATGCATTTAAGTGGTTTGGAAGAGAACGTAATTGTGCTTGATACCGTATCTAAACGCTACAGTGCCTGTGGAGCCCGTTTAGGCTGTTTAATTACAAAAAATAAAGCAGTAATGTCGGCTGCATTAAAATTTGCCCAAGCCCGATTAAGCCCGGCCATGGTTTCGCAAATAGCTGGCGAAGCGGCCATTGATACACCCGATTCTTATTTCGAGGCCGTTACTAAAGAATATACTGCCCGCAGAGATGTATTGGTAAACAGGTTAAACCAAATGGAAGGGGTTTTTTGCCCAAATCCGGGGGGTGCCTTTTATGTAGTTGCCCAATTACCTATTGACGATGCAGATGCATTTTGTCAATGGATACTTTCAGATTTTAGTTATCAAAACCAAACAGTAATGTTTGCTCCGGCTACTGGTTTTTACAGTACACCGGGCGCTGGCAAGCAAGAAGTGCGTATGGCCTATGTGCTAAACACCACGGATTTAAACCTAGCCATGGACTGCTTAAACGAAGCCCTAAACGTATATCCTGGACGGATTTCTTAAGTTTTCAGCAACAATCGGCTCTTTTCTTCGTATATTTGTACCTACATATGGGGTCGACCGGAATTGACAGGATGGCGGTAAGTATGTAAGCATGCAGCGCATTGTTAGTCTAGCGCTTTAATCTGAACTTTCAACCTATAATTGGCGAAAACAATTACGCCTTAGCTGCCTAATTTAGAATTAGCTCAGCTTTTGTCTCGTTTAACTTCTGTTTGGTAAGTTAAACACTAGAGGCATCGAACTACCGAACTAGCTTGTTTAGCGGTGTGATGAATGAGCGAAATACAGCACCTACGGAAGCCGGTATAGGTAAGCGATTCACCTTCCCCTTCTCTACAATAAAAGAATTGCTAAGCATGTAGAAAGCGTAATTTGCACCATGTTTGGACGAGGGTTCGAATCCCTCCGACTCCACACAAACACAAAGCCTCGATAAATATCGGGGCTTTGTGTTTTTCAGATAGTTTGCTTTAGCTCTTGAGCAACTCAAATATGAATATTAATTGTATTTTTATACACGATACACACATCAAACCAATTGTGAAACGATTCTTACTCATTTTTTTACTGGCCATGTTGCAGCTACACCTGGCAAGGGCACAAAGTGACACGAACTTTTGGTTTGCAGCCCCCGATTTGCAACAAAACCATGGCGATAGACCCATTTTTTTAAGAATTGCCGCCAATAATACTGCAGCTACTGTACGCATTAGCATACCGGCTACGCCAAGCTTTACCCCGATTGTTGTGAATATAACTGCCAATAGCTCACAATCTATTGACCTCACTACTTTTATCAATTTAATAGAGAATAGCGAAATTAATAGCATCACTAACAAAGGGATTTTAGTTGAATCCTCGGCTTCAATTTCGTGTTATTATGATATTGCTAATAACCTTAATGGCGATATGTATGCTTTAAAAGGCGCCAATGCTCTTGGGACCAAATTTACATTGCCTTTTCAACAGGTGTTTAGTAGTGATGGATCACCCAACTTTACCTGCACCTTTAGCATAGTGGCCACGGAAGATAATACCAGCGTAACCATCATTCCGAAAAAAGACCTACAGGGCTACCCCAAGAATATATCCTTTACTATTACGCTAAACAAAGGCCAAACCTATACCTGTGCAGCTGCCAGCAGTTTGGCAATTGAACGCCCAGGAGGTACTGTAGTAACATCAACCAAGCCGATAGCCATCTCAACAAAAGATGATACTATAAAATATCCGGGCTATGGATGTGCCGATACCGCCGGAGATCAATTGATACCCGATTGCATTGCCGGTGATGAATTTATAGTGATTAAAGGATATTTTCGTGATGCCAAACCAGATAATTACTATGTTTTTGCTATTGATGATGGAACGGATGTAAAAGTGAACAACATCTCGGTAGCCACACTAAATGCTGGGGAGTATTACACCGGCTTACTTGGCGACCCTTCTGCCTACATTAAAACCGGCAAAGCGGCACACGTTTTCCAAGTTAGCGGCTTTGGCTGTGAAATTGGTGGGGCTGTAATACCTTCTATACGTACCAATGGCTCGAGTTCGGTAAGTGTAACTCGGGCAACAGTTCAAGATTTTTTTATCAATATTCTAGCACCAAGTGCCATTATTGGTAATTTTAGTTTTAACAATTCCTCTAACATCATTCAAGCATCCAACTTTATAGATGTTCCTGGAACTGCTGGAGCCTGGAAAGTGGCTCGAATTGCCGTTTCGTTAAGCGACTTAGCTGCCGGCGGGAATGCCCAAATTGTAAACAGCCTTGGCAAATTCCACATGGGAATTATACATGGTGACCAAGGTTCGACCACCAGATTTGGCTATTTTAGTGATTTTGGGAAAACTGTAATAGAACTGAGTAATTTCAATAATCTGAATTGTCCTGGCTCAACGGTAACAGTTGAAGCGATAAGTGCAAGTGGCATTAGTTATATATGGACGGGTCCCAATGGTTATCAATCTAATACAGCAAATTTAAGCATCCCGAATTTTGGAGCAGCAAATGTGGGTGAGTATACCGTGAAGGTATATGGCAATCTTTGCAATTACTCAGAAAGAACCATTCGCTTAGACCTAGCTGATAAACCTAGCCCAGACTTTAGTTTTACACAAAGTTGTGCCGACAAACCCATTGCTTTTACTAATAATAGCACCTTAAGTAATGCCGGCCCCGTAACTTGGGCATGGAATTTTGGCGATGGAACAGCTCAATCGACTACTAATTCGGCTATTCATACCTACCCAACAGCTGGAAATTATGAAATAACGCTTAAGGCCACGCCTATTTCGTGTGCTGCTTTGGCAGCCTCCGTACGTAAAACCATTGCAATAAGTGCTGCAACACTAGGAATTACGTACCCAATTGTGCTTACCAAGCCAAGCCAAGCGGTTCAACTACAAGCAAGGCCTTTGGGTACAATGTTTACTTGGGTACCCAGCACCGGATTAAACAATCCGTTTAGTGCAAATCCAATTTTTCAGCATAACGAAACCATTAACTACACTGTAAGCATAGAAAGTACAACAGGTTGTGTAACGGTAGATAAGGTGTTGGTTAGAGTGATGCGTAAAATGGATATTGAGGTGCCTACGGCCTTTACACCCAATGGCGACGGACACAACGATTTGCTCGATATTTTTGCGGTAGGGATAACTAAATTTAGCTATTTCAGAGTTTTTAACCGCTGGGGGCATATGGTATTTGAAACATCAGATCTAACTAAACTTTGGGATGGAACCAACCGCGGGATGGAACAAGCTACCGAAACATTTGTATGGACAGCCGAGGGCATTGGAGTGGACGGATCTATTATTCGTAAAAGAGGGCAAACAGTTTTAATACGATGATTAAGCGGTTATTATCAATACTTTTAACTTGTTTTTCACTAACCGTTTTTGGGCAGGATCCACATTTTTCGCAATTTTTTACTGCTCCTCATGCAATCAACCCGGCAAACACAGGCACTAGCCAAGGGGCTTGGAGGGTTTTAACTAACGTGAGACAACAATGGGCCAATTCGGGCACTCGTTTTAACAGCTATAGTTTAACTTCGGATGTTAAACTTTTAGGGAGCGCTCCTCAAGAAAATACCCTAGCATTGGGGCTATCATTTTTAGCGGATAGAACCATGAATGGCGCATTTTCTAGCACTTATACGAGCACATCGCTTGCTTATCATGTACAGGTAAACACCTACCAACGTTTAGGTATGGGGCTACAAGCTAGCTACGGCACTAGGCAGCTAGATTTTTCTAAATTAACTTTTGGCGAACAATTTGTTGGAGAGAATTTTGATACAAGCTTACCGAGTGGAGAAACTAATTTATCTGCCTTAAAACCATTCGTTTCACTATCGGGAGGACTTTTTTATAATTTTCAAACAGATGAACTAGACCTAGATATGGGTGCAGCCTTATTTCATTTAAACAAGCCTAAACAAAGCTTCACAAGCAATTCAGAACAAATACTGCCAGCCAAACAATCTGTGCACCTTGGCGCAACGTACAACCCAGGGGCTCAATTGAGTTACCACATGAGTGGCAACTACCAAAAGCAGGGCAATCAGCAGTATTTTTCTGTTGGAGGAGCAGCAGGTATACAACTAACCAACAGCAACCGCATGCTCTGGGCCGGCATTTGGTACCGAAATAATGACGCTATTTATCCGTATTTAGGGGTTCTTACAGGAAATATGCAGGTAGGTTTTAGTTACGATCTTAGCGTTTCCAAACAAGTGCAAAACACCAGCCTACCTAGCAGCTTTGAACTATCACTCATTTTTCGCCAATCATCTAAACGATTCCAATCTATTGTTTGCCCCTGGAAGTAATAGCTTCAAACCCTGATAAGTATTTTTTTTATATTCTGACAAAATATTTGCTTAATTTCTAAAAATAGCGAAATCGATATAGTATGGGCTGGAATAGATTTAAAACTAATTTTATCAAAACACAAAATGTTGAAAAATTTCTTCAGAATTCCTGAAAAAAAATTTGCAAATAACAGAATTAGGTATATTTTTACGTTAATGCTTTTTCTCAAATTTGCATTAACTAACCCAATCGTTAACTAAATTATTTATTAAATGTCAAAAATTTACTTCATGAAGCTAGGGCTTCTTGGTTTATTCTTGTTTGCTACTTTAGTAGCTACAGCTCAGACCGGAAGTATCAGTGGTCGTGTAGTGGATGAAAAAAATCAACCACTACCTGGTGCAATAGTAGCTATTAAAGGCGCTAATCAAAGTACTCCAACTGATGCAAATGGTAATTTTAAATTAAGTAGTGTAACCAATGGTACTACTACTTTAATTGTTCGGTTTATTGGTTATCAAAACCTAGAAAAAACCGTAAATGTATCCGGAGATATTCGTCTTGACTTTGTACTGAAGCCATCTTCCGAAAGCTTAAATGAGGTTGTAGTGGTCGGATACGGCACACAAACCCGTAGAGAACTCACAGGTTCGATTGCTAAAGTGGATGGAGCAAAATTAGCTGCTCTTCCTGCTCCATCATTTGAAGCAGCTTTGGTCGGCAAGGTTGCGGGTTTACAAATCACCCAAGGATCAGGTGTTGCAGGTTCTTCCTCCCAAGTACGTATTAGAGGTGTTGGATCTATATCTGGTGGTGGAGAACCGCTTTATGTAATCGATGGTATTCCAATTACCTCCGACTTATTTTCAGGAGCTGGTGCAAATGGCGATTATCGTGTTCGTTCAGGCTTCAACCAAAATCCATTAGCTACTATCGATCCTCAAGACATTGCGTCTGTTGAAGTTTTAAAAGATGCTGGTGCAGCTGGTATTTATGGTTCAAGGGGAGCGAATGGAGTAATTTTAATTACCACCAAACGCGGAAAATCTGGAAAACCTCAAATTAATTATAGCTCTAAATTTGGTATTGCTAAAGAAGCATACAAGCCTAACCTAACTAATAGTTCAGAATGGTTACAACTAAGACAAGAAGCATGGGAAAATGATGGCAATACAGGTTTAGCACCGCTTCCCGGAAATATTACATGGGCTCAAGCTCAACAAACTAATACCGATTGGTGGGATCTGGTAACTCGTACAGGTTTCAACCAAGATTATAGTCTTTCAGTAGCTACTGGTGGCAAAAAAATTAAAACTTACTTGGGTGGAAGTTTCTCCAACAATGAAAGTTTTATGCTAGGAAATAGCTATAAACGCCTTAGTGTTCGTGCTAATATAGATTATGATATTGCAAAAAAAATAAGCATGAATTTATCTACTAGCTGGGCTCAAGGTACAAACCAAAGAGTTGCAGCAGCATGGGCCGGAGGTATTGGCGATGCAATGTCTTCTGCACTACCGATTTATCCTGTATATTTAGATCCTGCTACAAATAATGGAAACCCTTATTTTTATAATGGCCCCAA
The DNA here is from genome assembly GCA_044239195.1 of Sphingobacteriaceae bacterium. GTDB lineage: Bacteria > Bacteroidota > Bacteroidia > Sphingobacteriales > Sphingobacteriaceae > JAIPAN01. The sequence continues at coordinate 18,033 of JBIIBV010000003.1, forward strand.
TCCGGTTAGAAATATTGAAAATACCGATTGGAGAACGCTAGATACCCGAAGTATTACCAATTTATATTTCAACTATACTCCGGTAAAAGATTTAACCATACGTGTTGGTGGTGGATTTGATTATAATGATGCCAAACAAGACCGTTACCAAAGTAAATTCCTCATGGATGGCGGAAATCCTACAAATGGAGAAGCATTTAGATGGCCAGTATGGACAAACAACTACAATTTATCTGCAACCGCTTCGTATAATTACAACCCAACAGATAAGCACAAGTTTAGTTTCTTAGCAGGCACAGAATATCAGCGATCTCAAACCCGTATGTATAGCTCCATTCAGCTTTATGGTGCTAATGCAACTAACTCATTTTATCGTGATCCATCTTTGCTTGATTCCGCTACCTATAACGTTCCAAATAATAAAGTTGGCGTTAGCGGAACCCAGCGATTGTTGGCTGCGGGTGCAGAATGGGCTTTTGCTTCTTTCTTCGGTCGTGTGAATTATACATTTAATAAAAAATATGTAACACAACTAACCTTCCGTACAGACGGATCTTCTCGTTTCGGACCAAATAATAAATACGGTTTCTTTCCAAGTATCTCAAGTGCTTGGTTAGCTAGTGAGGAAGACTTTATTAAGAATATTAGCTGGATTAGCTTACTCCGCTTACGTGCTGGCTATGGTATAACTGGTAATGCAAATATTGAGTCAGATAGATGGAGACTTTACTATGATAGAGATCCTGGAACCTATGGAGGTCAACCTATCATTTATCCTACCTCCTTAGAAAACCCTGATTTGAAATGGGAAACAACAAATAATTTAGACTTAGCTTTAGAATTTGGTGTTTTTAACGATAGAATTACAGGGGAACTTTCCTACTATAATAAAACTTCAAAAGACATTTTATTAAGTGCAAATATTCCTCCATCTAACGGTTATGACAATCGTTATGCCAACTTAGGAAAAATTGAAAATAAAGGTTTTGAACTTTCTTTAAACACAAGGAATATTGAAACCAAAGATTTCCAATGGTCAACTAATTTCAATATTGCAACCAATAACAATAAGGTATTGGATGTAGCTAACTTACCTTCTGAGGCAATTTCAGGTGGAACAAATGATACACGTGTTCTTGTTGGATATCCAGTGGGAACTAACTTTCTTGTACGTTTTCACAAAATTGATCCGGCCGATGGTTTGCCCATTTGGTTAGATAAAAATGGTAACTTAACTAAAACATACAATCTAGATGATCGTGTGCCAGTAGGAAAAGTAACGCCAGACTTTTTTGGAGGCATTACCAATACCTTTAAGTATAAGAATTTTGACCTAAGTACCTTATTTAATTTCAGCTCTGGCTTAAGTTTATGGGATAACTCTGCTAAATTCCAACTTCAAGGCGCAGCAGCTGGTCAAAACTGGGTAGTACGTAAAGATTTCTTGGATCGTTGGACCAAACCAGGAGATGAAGCCAAATATCCTAAACTATACTATAGTTCGGCTAACATCTATCCAGGTGTAGGTGCAAATTATTACTTTAACTCAACCATGTTCTTATACGATGGATCTTTCTTACGTCTGAAAGAACTGACATTGGGTTATACACTGTCTACTAAACAAATTAAACGTTTAGGTATAAGCAGCGCTCGTTTTTATGTAACCGGAACCAATTTATTAACCTTCACCAAATATCCTGGAGGTGACCCCGAAGTTGCACGTGATTACGAAAATGCTACAGACCGTAACATGAGTCCGAATGTGACTTATTTAACTGCGCCTCAACAACGCACATTCATATTTGGCCTAAATGTTAATTTTTAATATTAAATAACTATTAAAATGAAAAAGATTAAATATATCGCACTCACTGTATTTGCCGGAATAATACTTTTATTCAATCAAGGCTGTGAGAAAGTATTGGATATTGAACGTGCTGGAGCTTTACCTAAAGACAGTGTATTTAATAGCCAAACAAATGTAAAAGCACTCCTAAATTCGGTTTATACCGTTATGGGGTCAGCCAACTGGACTAGTGGCAGAGTTCAAAAATTTAACGAACTACAAGGCGACCATTATTATGGTACGGAACTTGGAGGAACAAGTAGTGAAATTTTCTTGCTGAACTCTGGAAGATTTAATAGCGAAACGGGTGGTTTTTACAAAGAAGCCTACATTGCTATTCAAAGATGCAACCAGATTTTAGAAAACCTAAACAGCTTAGGTGATTATAAAGACAATGCAGAAGGACAAGCTAAATTTGTTAGAGCATTTGCTCATTTTGATGTAGTAAAATTGTATGCGCAACCTTATGGTTTCACAGCCGATAACAGTCATGATGGAATACCTTTACGAGTTTCCTCAGCGGTTTCTGTATCCAACCGTGCAACGGTTAAGCAAGTGTACGATCAAATTATTGCCGACTTGCAAGATGCCGCAACCAAATTACCAAGCACCAATGGAATTTACCCTACTAAATGGGCTGCAAAAGCCTTATTAGCACGGGTATATTTTCAGATGAACTCATTTCAAAATGCATATACAAATGCAAATGATGTGATAACAACTGGAAAAAATGTAAGTGGTGCCAATTTAACTTTTGATGCGCTTGTAACTACCCGTTTTTCTGTAGCAGGCTCCAATGAGTCTATATTTACCATTGCTAATGAAGGTGGAAGTAACCAAGCTAGATCAAATGGCTACCGCGGAGCCTTCCTTTCTATCAACGGAAACCCTGAAATGCGTTTAACCAACGATTTCTACACCGCAATGACTAGCAATGCAAATGATGCCCGTAAAAATGCGTGGTATGATGCTGGTAGTTCTGCAAATTTCAAATTATTAAAAAAGTTTGATCAATTAGGTTTCATAATGAATCTACTTCACCTTACAGAGATGAAATTAATTCGTGCAGAATCTGCAGCTGAGCTGAATACTAATTTATCGGTAGCTATCCAAGATCTGAATGATATCAGAACTCGTGCTTACGGAAATTCTGTTTCTGCATTAGCCGCCAATTCAACTGCAACAACTCTTAGAGATGTAGCAAGAGCAGAACGTGAAAAAGAATTAGTTGGTGAAGGCGACCGTGTACAGCAGCTTAAGAGAAGAGGCGCCAAAGGAGAAACTATTACCATACGTACTGCGGTTTGGAATTGCCCTGGGTTAATACTGCAATTCTCTAGCTCCGAAGTTGATAATAGCCCCGGAATGTCATACAATCCAGAGGGTGGTTGTTTATAAAATAAAGTTCATTATAAAATGAAAAATCTAAAAAAATATGCAATAATGCTACTAGGCTTAGCGTTTTTTGCAAGTTGCGAACCAACAGAAGTTCCTGAAATTGGTACAGCTAGAGATGTATTAACTAGCTTTAGCGGTACCTATACTGTTTCCAAAGTAACGCAAATAGATGAAGGGGCTGTGAAAAAAGGCTTCCCTTACAAAACTTTAAATGTTACCAGTTTTTATACGGGCTTAAAGGCAACCTTTAATGTTAGTGTTAATAAAGCTCCTACGACTTTTACCTTCACACCAGGTGCTTCTGGCAATTCTATTGGAACCCTAAATGCTGGATCTTGGACAGTTGACAATGCAAAGGCTCCAAACGAGATAACATTAAGTAGCGGAAGTGCCACATCTAAGCTTATTATGGGGAATTATACCCTATTAGATGCCAATAAAATGATGTTGAAAGTTGTTCGCAAGCAAGGTGCAAATGTCGTTTTAACTTACGAATTTGAATTCACTAAAAACTAATTTCAGAAATCATGAAACTAAAAATATATTATTTAACACTTCTATGCCTTGCTTTATTTGGCTTTAAAGCAAATGCACAAGTTGTAACTATAAGCCCTGCAAAATTTACTGCAGAAGATGAAATTACCATAACAATTGATGTAAATGGTTTTGCTACACTCTCTGGAGTTGAACCACTATATATTTGGGCCTGGAGTAATGCGGGTAATGCACCGAATGGGGCTTGGGATAATTCAGCTGAAACTGCAAAAATGACTAAAGTTTCTACCAATGTTTGGAAATTCACCATGATAGCCTCAACCTATTATGGTAAAACCCCTGCAGAATTGAAAACCTTAGGTTTCTTAATTAAAGCAAAAAGTGGCGTTGGAGATATTAAAACGGCCGATTTTGGCCCTTACAATTTTGATGCTTTAACGTTTTCAGAAAGCCAATTTCGTTCTTTCCCAGCTAAAGCTATGCAAGATGATGTGGTAACCATTTACCATACCAATAGTTTAGCCCCAACGGAAGATGTACAACGAATGACTACTATTACTACTGTAACGCTAACTGCTTTTGATGCTGCTGGTGTACAAATAGGTATTCCAGCTACTCGTAATGTAGATAGCTATGCTGGTGGCTTAGCTACCTCCGGTTTTATCCCATCTAAAGTATTTACAGTACCTTCCAATAAAAAAATTATTAAAATTACAGCAGTGTTTAATGGTAAAGGGCTCGATGCAGCTGGTAGCTTAATAGATGTTTCTTCTAATACCGGAGAGATTTTCTTATTTGAACTTCAATAATTTAAAATAGAAATTAAATGAAAAAGATATATTCAATTTTCCTGCTAGCGCTATTAGCGCTCAGCGGTTGTGAAAAAGTAGACTTTAACATGGATATTAATGGAGAAGCCGTAGGTACTTTTAACCTAAGCGCACCAGCCAATAATGCCATGTTAGTATTAAACTCAGGCACTCCAAATAGCACAGTTACCATTGAATGGACTGCGGCAAAACCTGGAGTAAGTGTAGAACCCACCTATAAATGGGTTGCTGCGTTAAAAACGGGCGACATTGCTGCGCCAATTTTAGAAATTCCTAGTGACAATGCTGGTAAAAGCACAAAGCTTACCTTAACTCAAAAAGCAATTGACGATGCCTTAAAAGCAAAAGGAATTGCTGAGGGGGTTAAAACAGACTTAATTTGGTCTGTAGTGGCAGACAATGGATCTGTTAAATTAAAAGCAGCAGCAACTTACAACATCTCTATAACCCGATTTGGAGATGGTATTTCTAATTTTAAATTATACGGACCCCTACCCTCTTCAACGGTTAAGGAAATAAATCCGAGCTCTACAACTGATTTATTTACCTTTAAGTGGCAAAAAGCTTTTGCCGGAAAAGTAGCCAATGCTATAACGTACAAAGTGAAATTTGTGAAGAAAGGCGACTCTTTCAATACTCCTTTAATGGAATTTACGTCTAATAATAGCGGAGCCGATTCTACGTTTACCATTACTTACAAGGCAATGGATGAGGCCCTAACAGCAGCTGGTTTAAGCGATCAGGGCGCTACGGCAAATCTTCAATGGACTGTGGAAGCTAAATCTGGCACCTACACTAAATTTGCCGATTATGTGAACACAATCAGTATTGTTCGCGAAGTTAAAATGTTTATTGTGGGCAGTGCCACTCCTACAGGCTGGGATGAAACCAAAGCGTTACAAATGATTCAAGATGTAAGCGATCCAGCTACCTACTATATTTATCTTGAACTTGATAATGGTGAATTTAAATTTCTTAACCAACGCCAATGGCCAAATGGTAGTTTAAATTCTACAGATTGGGGTAAAGGTGCTTCAGATGGTTTAGCAGCAGTTGGTAGCTCAACAAACATACCTAGCCCAGGCCCAGGTGTATACAGAATTACCTTTGATTCTAAAAACTTAACTTATGAAATCTCATCTGCACACAGTGCAATTGCAATGGTTGGTGGTGGAACTGCCGCAGGTTGGAGTCCTAGTGGAGCATTTCCGAGCCAGGCAATGAGTTACCTAAGTGCAAACAAATACATTGGTTTAATAGACTTAAACGGTGAGTTTAAATTTATTGATGGAAATGATTGGCCAAATGCTGGAAACAAAAATAGAGATTACGGTACCAAATCTAATGGCGTAATGGATGGTAAATTGGTTGAGCAAGGAGACAATAATTTACTTACTCCTGGTGGCGTTTCCGGTAGATATCGCGTAGTATTTGATGCTTCTGATGTTAAAAACCAGTATTATTACGTTTCGGCGGCAACCGAAATGCGTGTAGTTGGTGATGGTGGATTTGCTACAGGGGTTGCCGGCTGGAGTCCCGGAGCTTCTCCTCAAATGACCTACCAAGGTAGCGGTGTATGGACGATCTCACTCGACTTAGTTCCAAACAAACAATTTAAATTTGTTGCCGGTAATGATTGGGGATTTTTTGATTATGAAGATGCCGGAAGTGGGAAAATAAAATGGACAGGTGGTGATAATTTCAACACCCCAAGCGTTGCTGGAACCTATACCATTACCCTGAATGAATATGACGGAACCTATACGATCAACTAATAATTAGAAGATACGTACACATAAAAAAAGCCTCTCGATTTTCGGGAGGCTTTTTTTATGTGTATAAACTAAATGATATTTATACAATAGGTGCATTAGCTGGTTGTAGCTATACCACACATAGCAAAGCATTTAAATGAAGCAAAGCTAAAACCCCAATAAATTACCAAGCTGTACATTATAACAATTAGGGTATAATACAAGTCTAATACGCATACCAAAAATGCCATCGCACTTCGGTATTATACATTCTTAATTATAATTCACACTGGTATAAATATGGTATTCTCCAGGAGCCAATGTTTTGGTGTAATTACCCGAAATGGTTTCTGTTTGGCCTGGATTCATAAAATCGTACCAGGTGCCGTTTGCAGGGAAGCTAATGTTTGCTGTTTGTGAAGTAACATTAAAATTACCCACTACCACTACATTAGAACCACCAGTACCATTTAAACGGAGGTATTTTATACCACTAGCTGCAGTGAAATCGGAATTGAAGTTACTAGTTTGAAAAACCGATTGCGCAATACGTAGTTTAATAATTTTAGCCAAAGCATCGTACAGGGCTTTTCTTGGTGCCTCGTTAAAATAATTCCATAAAATAGGTTTTTCTCCCGTTCGGCCATTTTGGTCAATGCTTATATCGTAGCCCAATTCACCAAACTGCCAAATCATTTTAGGGCCAGGTGCACAAAGCATAAAGGCCATAGTCATCTCTTGGCGGGCCAAAGCAGTGTTCAAATTTTTTATGGAGTAGGAACCCGCTTGATTGCCATAATTGAGGTTTTTATACATCGCCCGTTCTTCATCATGGCTTTCCATATAACCCACCAATTTATCTTGTTGGGTATTCGTAAATCCACTGTGTTGATTGTATAAAATGCGTCCGAAATTAGAATTGGACAACCAACCCATACTGGCCTCTATAAAAGGGCCTGTAACGTTGTTCCAAAGCATCATGCCATCTGCAGCCAATTCTTTCTCCTCACTATCGGCCGCAAAGTGCTCTAAAATCACGTATGCATTCGGATCTACCGATTTGATGTAGGCATTGTACTCTTTCCATATGGCTATCCTAGAGGCATCGTATTGGCCCCAGGCATTTACATCGTTGGTTAGGTTTTGCGTAAAGCCTTTAGATAAATCGAAACGGAAGCCGTCTACTTTGTATTCCTGTAACCAAAATTTCATTACGTTTTTGGAGAAATACTTGGTATCGGCACTGCCGTGGTTAAAATCGTACCCTACACCATAAGGGTGCTTATCGGTAGGGTTAAACCATGGGTTGTTTGCTGTAGGGCGATTATTGGCCGAATCCCAATACAATTGCACCATAGGCGATTGGCCAAAGGAATGGTTTAATACCATATCGAGAATAACCGCAATGCCTTTTTTGTGGCATTCGTCTATAAAGTTTTGCAGGGCTTGTTTGGTGCCGTAATATTTATCGGCAGCAAAGTAGAAGGAGGTGTTGTAACCCCAGCTGCTATTCCCCTCAAACTCGTTTACGGGCATTAATTCGATGGCATTGATACCCAAATTTTTTAAATACGTTAATTTAGCAACTGCAGCGGCATAACTATGCTCGGTTACAAAATCGCGGATATGCATTTCATAAATCACCAAATCGGTTTTAGCCGGCCGGCTGAAATTGTTGATTTGCCAGTTGTAAGCACTTGGACTAGGTATAAAGGTGGAAACTAGACCGGTAGTTTTTCCTGCCGGATAGGCTTTTAAATTGGGGTATACAGAAGCAGCTATATAGCCGTCGTTCGATGGATCTAATATTTTCTCTGTATAAGGATCTGGAATACGCAAATTGCCATCCACAAAATATTGATAACCATATTCGGTTTGTGGGTTTAGGTTATCTATTTGAATCCACCAACGGGTACCATCGGGGGTACGTTTAAGCGCATAGCTATTGCTAAGTGTCCAATTATTAAAATCGCCAATAAGGTACACTGAACCCTTACCAGGTGCCGTTAAATTAAAAATTGCAGAAGTACCATTGTTAATAATGTTTACCCCATCTTTAGTGGCTGCAGCGGGCAAGGCTTCAATTGTAGGCGTTCCGTTTACAAGAAACTCAAAGGTTCGCTCTACGGTAACTCCATTTTCTACGGCCGTAATTTTTATTTGCTGTATCCCATTGGCATTAACAGTAGCTGTACCCGTTATGCTCGTAGCAGCGGTTGCTGTAGCAAAAGATACTCCATTTAAACTAAGTGTTAGGTTTGCCGTGCGGCTAGAAAGTGCTTTCACCTGCAATGTTCCGCCCACTGCCAATACTCCTAAAACTGGTTTGGGTACAAACATAGGTTCAAACTCAGGTGACGCAAATTTCACCTGCAGAGGTGTAGATTCGTAAATAGGCGTGAAAATATCACTTCCGTCAGAGTTTCTGCCAACTATAGTTCCATCGCCACTTCTAAAAACTACAACGATTTGCAAGATTTTTTCACCGGCAGGTACGCCAAAAAATGAACGAGGTGTTAAGGTAAATTTATATTTATCCCCTCCAATACTGCTCATTTTCACCGAAGCATCTGGCGTTGTAAATGAGCTTACTTTTACATATTTCCAATTAGTGGCGCCAGTACTTTGGTCGGTAATAACCCCAATGTGCATGTACACATCACCTGCAAAACCTGCCAGTGCTGCATTTCCTTTGCTGGCATCGAAGGTAAGGGTTACCGGAGCATTGTCTGATGGGAATGCGGGGCTTACGGTTAGTAAACCCACATCGCTGTTTAGTACGGGCGGAACCGGAGTGGTTCCACCACCGGCACCCGAATTGCCTTTTTTACAGGCCGAACTGGTAAGCAATACACCTATAAAAAAGGTGTAGGCAAGTACATGTAATTTCATAGTATTTATTTTTTATTAAAATTTCCTTGGTCTACTTGTTTTATAAAGTTTATTACGCCATTCATATACACTTGCTGATCGTCCCACATGGCCAAGTGACTTCCGTTGGGGCAATCTAAATAGGCTCCATTTTGAACCAATTTACTTTGTTTTTCCATGGCTTTAGGGTCCATGGTATCGTGTTTTGCACCAACCATAAGGGTAGGCACGGTAATTTCGGGCAATCTGTTGGTAATATCCCAATTGGCTAGTAAGCCACTAATACCAAATTCGCTTGGCCCTTGCATACGTACATACACATCGCCATTGGCATGTTTGAATGTACGGTTAAGTGCATCGGGCCATTCGGCTAAACGGCATATGTGTTCTTTGTAAAAGTTCGGAATGAGCAATTCCATGTAACGTGGATTGGCAAAATCTTTTTTTGCTTCAAGTAGTTTAATTTCTGCTAGTACTTCGGGTTTCATCTGTTTACCCAAAACCTCCTCGGCGTATTTGCCATATTCGGGGGCGCTAGCAACCATATTAGAAACGATTAATCCTTTTAAATTTTGTTGATATTTTAAGGCATATTCCATGGCTAAAATACCGCCCCATGAATTGCCCAATACGTAAAAATTATCTTTTGTTAGGTTTAAGGCCACACGTACTTGCTCTACTTCGTCAACAAAACGAGGGATGGTCCACAATACGCTATCTTTAGGTTGGTCGCTATAATAGGATCCTAACTGATCGTATTCTATCAATTCAAATCCTTGTTGTGGGAAGAAGCTTTCGAAACACTCCATGTATTCGTGGGTCATTGCTGGACCACCGTGCAATAGCAACACCTTAATGCGGGGGTTATTGCCAATACGCTTGGTCCATACTTTAAATTTTCCTGCTGGTGTGTTAATTTCTACCATTTTTACACCTCCACTTTGCACACCGCTATCTATGGATGTAAAATAACTTTGTAGTGTAGGGCCAGAGGAATTGGTGCATGCACTAATCAACAAGCTTAGCAACATACCGATGTATAAGATTCCTTTTTTCATGTGTGTTTTTTTTGAAATGATTAAGCTTCGGTTTGTGTAATTACGTTTTTATCGGTGATTAAGAAATTGGCCAATCCGGCCACAATTAATGAGGAGCCGGCTAATAACATGGCGTTAATTACATCGGCTCCAAAAATAATATGATATAAATAGTTTAAGCCGCCGGTTGCCGCTATAATTTGAGGAATAACGATAAACATATTGAAGATGCCCATATAAACGCCCATTTTATTGGGGTTTATAGCGCTAGACAACATGGCATATGGCATGGAAAGGATACTTCCCCAAGAAATTCCTATTAAAATGAAGGAATACATTAATTGTGAAGGCTCTTGAATATAATACATCGAAATAAAACCAAAACCACCCGCAATTAAACTAAGCATGTGAATATACTTTCTGTTGATACTGCTTTTAGCGGCATAAAGTGTTAATAAGAGAGCGAATGCCATAGAGGATAATCCGTACATACCCATATACGATCCTACTAAATCGGCTGCATCGTTGTATGCCTTGCTTGCAACCATAAATAAGGCTTTTGAGTTTTCATCGGCCATATTAAACGTAGATTCTACAGGGGCTGGTGAATGAAAAACGTGTGTTGTTAATGCTGGTGTAGCTAAACTCCACATGGCAAAAAAGGCAAACCAACTAAAAAATTGGATAATACCTAATAATTTCATGGTTTTTGGCATTTTACCAATACTTGAAAAAATTTCATTTAAGCCATTAAAGAAACCCTTATTGGCTTCATTTTCTTTTTTAAAGGCATCCAAATCTTCGGGAGGATATTCCGTTGTGGTAAAAATGGTATATAAAACCGAGGCCAAGAATACTACACCGCCAATGGCAAAAGCTATTTTTACAGACAGTGGAATTAAACCGGGTTGTGCTTCATTTGACACGCCCATTTGGGTTACCAACCAGGGTAAGTTACTGGCTACCCAAGTACCAATACCAATAATAAGCGTTTGCATCACGAAACCATAAGAACGCTGTGAATCTGGCAATTTATCGGCCACTAAGGCTCTAAAAGGCTCCATGGTTATATTTATGGAGGCATCTAATATCCAAAGGCAACCTGCTGCTACCCACAACACGGGTGAATGGGGCATGAAAAATAAAACAATGGTGCTGAGTATGGCCCCAATAAAAAAGAAGGGCTTACGTCTCCCCCATCTTGGGCTCCACGTTCTATCGCTCATGTAACCAATAATAGGTTGTACAAGCAAGCCGGTTAGAGGTGCTGCAATCCAAAGTGCAGGAATGCTATCTTGGCTAGCGCCTAAGGTTTGAAAAATACGGGACATGAATCCACCTTGTAAGGCAAATCCGAATTGGATGCCTAAAAATCCGAAACTCATGTTCCAAATTTGCCAAAAAGATAATTTTGGTTTTTGTAATGCAGTCATAACTGGTGTTGAGGTTTATAAATTATATGGTTAGTATAAAGGCTTTATAAATTTACATTAAAAACTGAGAATCAAGGCTTGGTTGGGCAAAAGTTTTACCGATGTAGCTTGAGGTTTAGCTGTAAGTAGATTTTTTAACTTGGCTTGTTTGGTGATTTTCTGAAGCGTTTTAGCCGAAATATTCACCCTATTGGCCCGATTGAAATTGGCTAAAACCAACACACGTTCGGAATCAGTTGAACGAACATACGCCATTGCGGTATTTCCTAAGCCTAATTCTTCAGATACATCTGTAAATGTACCCGATTGTATGGCTTTGTTCGATTGAACCAGCGTTAATAGCTGCTGATAGAAAGTTCTTAAACTTTTTTGAGCAGGTGATAAAAGCCCTCCATCAAATTTACCGCCGTTTAGCCATTGCTGGTGCTGAGGCTGGCCCCAATAATCGAAAATGGTACTGCGGTTATCATCGCCGCCAAAGCCTTCTATACCGGCGCCCTGCTCTCCTACTTCTTGGCCCGAATAAATCATAACCGGACCACTACCCAAAGTTGCGGTAAGTACCATAGCCGCTTTTGCGAATTCGGGCTTTTGTGCAAAGCCTTTAGAGGCAATGCGTTCTTCATCATGGTTTTCTAAGAAACGTAACATGTGATTTGATAAACCACCCTCTTGCGATTGTATTACCTTGCGCATAGTGGCTACGGTTGCATTGGCCTCGTTTTTAATTAAAGGCTTAAGCGCATCGTATAAACCCACTTTATCGTACATGTAATTGAAACCACCGTAGCTTACATAGGTAGCGTATTTGCTAGGATCGTAGGCTTCGGCAATAAACACCATATTCGGATTAATTTTACGCACTTCCGGAATTACCCAATGCCAAAATTCTACGGGTACAAATTCAGCCACATCGCAACGGAAACCATCGACTCCTTTGTTCGCCCAGAATACCAAGATATCTCTCATTTTGGTCCATACCGGTGGTACAGGATCTAAATAATTTTTACCGTTTTGCAAATCGTAGCCGTAATTCAATTTCATGGTTTCGTACCAATCGTCGATGCTTGGTTTTTCTGAGAAAACATTATTTCCGGTTACTTTAGCAGGGTTTTCGTCGAATTTTCCATCTTTTAGCGGATGGGTAAATTGCGCACCTCCGGCTTCTGTTCCGGCGGGTACTATAAAGTTTTTTCCGGGGATGTAATAATAATCGTTCTGCGGACTGTAGGCCTTTGTTTTATCGTCTTGGGCACCAAAATCTATCACTCCGGTAGGTTTGGCATCCGATTGGTAAGTGCGGGCTACGTGATTGGGTATAAAATCCATAATCATTTTTAAGCCTTCGGCATGGGTACGATTTATGAGGTTCTGGTATTCTTCCATCCGATTTTTTACGTCTACCGCCAAATCGGGGTCTACATCGTAATAATCCTTAATGGCATAAGGCGAACCGGCTTTGCCTTTCACAATATCGGGGTCGTCTTGCTTGATGCCGTAGGCCGTATAATCGGTCATGGTGGCGTGTTCTACCACTCCGGTATACCATACGTAGTTAATGCCAAGTTTTTTGAGTTCTTGCAAGGCTTTCGGTGTAATATCGTTGAATTTACCTACGCCATTTTCTTCTTTAGAACCGTATAGTTTATTGGTGGCATTGGTATTGCCAAAATATCGGGGTAATAATTGGTAGATAACCAATTTATGGTTGCTTATAGCTTCGTTTACTTGTGCGTGAACAGCTAAACTAAAGGCTAAAAGGGCTAGAAATAGGGTGCTTTTTTTCATTTTAAAACTAATAATCTTGTGAAATGGGATGAATCATCAATTCATCAATAACTACATGTTTGGGTGCCGCTAGAATGTGGAGTACTGAAGCAGCAATATCCTCAGGTTTTAAATTTGTGGCATTTTCAGGGTTTCCAGGTTGGCTATTATTGAAATAGGTGTCTACCAAACCGGGGTATACTACACTTACTTTAATGCCGTCTTTTCGTACTTCTTTTCTCAAGGCAGATGAAAAGGCATCTTGCGCATATTTGCTAGAACAATACAAAGCACCGTTGGCAAAAGTGCGTTTAGCTACATCGGAAGCAATGCTTACAATATGACCACTCCCCTGCCTTTGCATTTGAATAACGGCTTCTTTGCTACACAAAAACGTTCCTTTTACATTGGTATTCATCACCTCATCCCAAAAGCTAGCCGAGGTTTCACTTACCGGGTAAAACTCTCCAATACCGGCGTTGTTCACCAAGATATCGATGCGTTTGTACTGCTGAATAATTTGTTGGAAAACCGATTTAACAGCTTGTTCGTCGCTAATATCTAACACAAAAGCGGCAGCCAAACCACCTTCTTGGGTAATTTCGGCAAGCGCTTCGTTTAAGTCGCTTTGGTTTCTAGCTAATAAAATCACCTGAGCACCTGCCGCAGCAAGCTGTGTGGCAATGGCTCTGCCTATGCCCCGAGAGGCACCGGCAACAACAGCTATTTTAGTTTGCAAGGGCATGTTCTACTATCAATTGGGCATTACCCGCTAAGTCGTAGTGTTTATCAAATACGTTTACCGAAAGCGCTTTATCAGACTGATTGATAATTTGTACGCCTTCTTTGCTCACTTTTACATTGAGTAAAGAGCCTCTAAATCCTACTTTAAAAGAGAAAGATGCCCATTTACCCGGCAAAAATGGGTGGAATTGCAATTGATTATCACGCACACGCATACCGCCAAAACCTTCAACCACACTCATCCAGGTACCGGCCATGGAGGTGGTATGGCAACCGTCTTCGGTATCGTTGTTGTAATCGTCTAAATCTAAACGAGCAGTACGCAAGTAAAATTCGTAGGCACGGGCCTCGTCGCCCAACTTAGCAGCCAAAATAGCGTGCACACAAGGCGATAAAGAGCTTTCGTGTACGGTAAGTGGTTCGTAAAAATCGAAATTGCGACGAATGGTTTCTAAATCGTAACGATCTTCTAGGAAATATAAGCCTTGCAATACATCGGCTTGTTTAATGTAGCACGAACGCAAAATACGGTCCCAGCTCCATTTTTGGTTTAGCGGACGATCTTCTGCCGGCAAATCTTTTACCAAAATAAGTTCTTTGTCTAGATACCCATCTTGCTGTAAAAACACACCCAATCTTTCATCAACCGGGTAGTACATGTTATCAATAATGTGTTGCCATTGTTCCGATTCATCGGCTTCTTTAAAGCGAATTTTTTTCACAATAGTGGCATATTTTGATGCATCGCTGGCTTTTACAGTAGCTAAGGCTTCTAAAGCATATTCCATACACCAAGTTGCTATGGTGCTGGTATACCAGTTGTTGTTTACGTTATTTTCGTATTCGTTGGGGCCGGTTACGCCAAGCATCACGTACTGCGACTTGTCTTTACTCCAGTTTACACGCTGTGCCCAAAAACGAGCAATGGCTACCAAAACCTCCAAACCATAGTCATTCAGATACTGGGCATCGCCGGTATAGCGAATGTAATTGTAAATGGCAAAGGCAATGGCCCCGTTTCGGTGAATTTCTTCGAAGGTAATTTCCCATTCGTTGTGGCACTCTTCGCCATTCATGGTTACCATGGGGTATAAAGCCGCTCCATTTTTAAAGCCTAGTTTTTGAGCGTTCTCAATGGCTTTGTCTAATTGTTTGTAACGGTAAATCAACAAGTTTTTAGTTACTTGCTCATCGGCAGTAGCTAAATAGAAAGGCACGCAATAAGCCTCGGTATCCCAATAGGTAGAACCGCCGTATTTTTCGCCGGTAAAGCCTTTCGGACCAATGTTTAAACGGGCATCTTCGCCGGTATAGGTTTGGTTTAATTGGAAGATGTTGAAACGAATACCTTGTTGCGCCGAAGCATCGCCTTCAATCACAATATCACTTTCCACCCATTTGGCGGCCCAAGCTTGCGCTTGTTCTTTAAGCATGAGTGCAAAGCCTTTTTGGCTAATGTGCTCTATTACTTTTTTGGTTTCGTGTACCAATAGTTCTTTATCGTGGTTTTCTGACGATAAGTTTGCGGCATACTTGTAAATAACGGTTTCTTGCTTCTCTTTTACCGATAAGGTTACTTTGTTGGCCACGTATTTTTCTCGTTCTACAGGCACCGATGAGAATTCTACAGCTTTGCCGTTTTGTTCAATAGCAAATTTCATTCCGGTACACACGTGAAAACCTGTTTTTTTGGTTCGTAGGTTTAAGTATGCACTTCCGTGATGGGTTTCTTTGTGTACTTCATCCCAAAATTTCTCGTCGTAGTTGGCGTCTTGGTTTTTCACATCACCATCTATAAATGGAGTAATGGTTACTGCCGAATCGAAATTTAGCGGAGTTAGGCTGTAGCGAATGGCTCCGGCTTCGTCATCTACAATACTGCAAAAACGGGTAGCCTTAACTTTTAGTTTTTTACCGCTTTTTAATTCTGCAGTGAAGCTACGCTCCAAGTAACCTTCTTTCATGTTCAGCACTCGTTTAAAATCGGTGACTTTGCAGTTGTCTAAATCGAGGGTTTCGTAATCAATTTTAATTTCTATACCAATCCAATTGGCGGCATTAAGCACTTTTGCGAATGATTCTGGATAGCCATTTTTCCACCAACCCACACGAGTTTTATCGGGATAATAAACTCCGGCCACATAATTTCCGGGCAAGGTTTCGCCCGAGTAGGTTTCTTCGAAATTGGCACGCTGGCCCATGCGGCCATTGCCCAAACTGAAAATACTTTCCGAAATTTTGTTTAGGTGTGGATCGAATCCTTCTTCAATAATATTCCACTCGTCGATTTTGATATACTTCTTCATGCTTTATTCACCAAGCCACAAGGGCTTGTTCTTTGTTATACTGTTTGTACTAATGCTATACTTACTTCGTGTAAGCCGGCTACCACCAGGTTTGCTCCGGGCAAATTTTGGGCGGTACCAATGCCAATTACTTTCATTCCGCCGGCTAGGGCTGCTTGCACGCCAGCCAAAGCGTCTTCAAATACCAGGCAATTTTTTGGGGCTATGCCTAGGGCTTCGGCTCCTTTTAAAAATACTTCTGGATCTGGTTTAGAGGCGCTCACTTTATTACCATCAATTATCTCATCGAATAAATGGGTAAGGCCTACTTTTTGCAAAATGGTTTCGGAGTTTTTACTGGCAGAGCCTAAAGCGGTTTTTAAGCCAGCTGCTCGGGCTGATTCCAAAAATACTTTGGCTCCGGGCAAAATTTCGTCGGGCTGCATTTCTTGAATCATGTCTACATACCACGAGTTTTTTAAATCGGCTAAGTGTTTTTGCTCTTCTGGCGATTTAGAAACACCTCCCCATTCTAATATTAATTCTAAGGAACGCACTCGGCTTACACCTTTTAGCTTCTCATTCTCTTCTTCGGTGAAATCGAAGCCGAGATGATTAGCCAAACGTTTCCAGGCTTTATAATGGTAAATGGCGGTATCTACTAGTACACCATCTAAATCGAAAATACAAGCTTTAATGGTGGCCATATTATTTTTTAAGCTCCAATACTAAGGTTGTTTTTGCAGGTATTTTGATTTTACTAATATCTGCTAATACCTCATCGGTAGCTACATTTAGTGCTTGTGTAAAACCGCTGGTGCGTTCTGCAAAACGAGCCGTGGATACGGCTACTTCTTTTTCTTCGCCGTTCATCAGCATCATCACGGTTTTATCGGCATTGTAGCGGAAGTATACGTATACACCGTCTTGAGGCACAAATTGCATCATTTTACCGGTTTGCAACACCTCGTTATTTTTACGGTATGTGGCCAATTTGCGTACATAATTAAATGCTTCGTTTTCTTTTTCGGTACGTCCGGCGGCAGTAAATTTATTCACCTTGTCTTCTGGCCAGCCACCTTTAAAATCTAGGCGTACTTTACCATCGGGGGTGGTGGTACCGGTCATTAAAATTTCGTTTCCGTAATAAAACTGCGGAATACCACGGGTGGTTAGTAGCCAGGCGATGCCAGATTTGTATTTCGAAAAATCTTCGTTTACTACAGAATAAAAACGGTTTAAATCGTGGTTATCTAAAAAGACTACGTTTTTGGTAGCGTCTTTGTATTGGTAATCGTAAGCAAGGGTATTGTACAAACGCACAACGCCATCGGTCCAGCCGAATTTTCCGTTTAGGGCTTCGTTTACCGCCCAAAGTGCCTGAAAATCAGTTACGCCATCGAGGCCGCTATCAAATCCTTGGTTCACTACATTGCCTTCGGTAAAATAGGTTTGGCTTGGTACGCCTTGTACCCAGGTTTCGCCAAAGGAGTTTAGGTTTGGATATTCTGCTTTAATGGCTTTGGCCCACTCGGCCATATAATCTAAATCGTTGTAAGCGTAGGTATCTAAACGGAAGGCATCAACACCAGCATATTCTACCCACCAAATGTGGCTTTGGGTAATGTAATTGCGCACGTATGGGTTTTGTTGATTGGGATCGGGCATGTGGAAATCGAACCAGCCTTTAACCATTTGTTTTTTATCTGCCGCCGAAGCATAGGGATCGAAATGGGTTTGTTCGCGGTAGGTGGTGCGGGTAAAGGTGGGCCACTGGTTTAACCAATCTTTCGAAGGCAAATCTAATACTGTCCAATGTCTACTACCTACGTGGTTGTGCACCAAATCTTTCACCATTTTCATGCCTCTTTTGTGCATTTCGTCAATGAGTTTTTTATACAATTCGTTGGTGCCGTAACGGGGGTCTATGCGGTAATTTTCGGTATTGGCATAACCGTGATACGAAGTTTTAGGCTGATCGTTGGTTAGCAATGGGTTAATCCACAAGGCGGTTACGCCTAGATCTTGTAAATAATCTAAGTTATTGATGATGCCTTGAATATCGCCGCCATGACGGTGATACATGGAATCTCTATTCAGTGTCGTTTCGGTCATGCCTTTTACGATATCGTTTGTGTTATCGCCATTGGCAAAACGATCGGGCATAATTAAATACACCAAATCTTTGGTGTTTACACCTTGGGCTTTTACTTGCTTCACATTGCGGGCCTTTAACTCGTAATTGAAAATAATAGCTTTTGCTCCTTTTTTCTCAAAACGGATGGGGAATGTTCCCGGCTGGGTGGCTGGAGAAATTTCTAAATCGAGGAATAGATAATTGGGGTTTTCTACCTTATTTGTTTTTAGTAGGGTTACGCCAGGGTAGTTGATAGTTACATTTCTTGCAGCTATTTGATTGCCGTGTACAATGAGCTGGAGTTTGGTATTTTTCATACCCACCCACCAATTGGCAGGTTCTATACGCTCTAAAGCAGGCATCTGGGCTACAGCCGAACTGGTAATTAAAAGTAATAGGAAAATGAGGTTGGTTGTTGTGCGTTTCATGTGGGTATAATTGGGCCTCTAATTTAAGTTTAAATTGTGATTTTGGAAAGGCTCTGTGAATTTATTAGTTTAGGTGGATTATCGGTGTATATACTACTATATTGGCTTTAGATAGCCCATCATACATTCTGTTTTTGAGGATATATGGGAGTGACTATTTTAGTAGGTTAATCATCCGAATAAAATGAGACCAAAAAATGAAGCATAAAAGCATTGCTGAACTAATTATTGAATTGAAAAATGCGGATTTGACTTTTAGAGACAAACTTGTGCAGAGTGGACTACTTAGCGGAGGGTATAACAAAGAAATGATGGAGTTGCATACTAAAAATGCTGAAATTCTAAACGGCATAGTAGACACCATTGGTTACCCGACAATAGATAAGGTTGGTATAGAAGCCAACAAAGCGGCATGGTTGGTCATACAACATGCTATCGGACAACCTACATTTATGAAAAAGTGTGTAGAGCTATTGGAAATAGCCGTTAGTGAAAATGAAGCAGACCCGAAAAATTTAGCATATTTGACCGACCGAATAGCCGCATTTGAAGAGAAACCACAATTGTACGGAACACAATTTGATTGGGACGAAAACGGAGAATTAAGCCCTAATTTATTCGACGACTTAAGCAAAGTAAATGAAAGAAGAAAATCAATTGGACTTAATACACTTGAAGAACAAACAGAAGTACTGAGAAACCAAGCAATAGAAGAAAATCAAACTCCACCGAAAGACTTTGAAAAGAGAAAGCAGGAAATTGACCAATGGAAAAAAAGTGTGGGGTGGAATAAATAAAAGATACTAAGAAATGAAACGCCAAGAATTAATAGAACAACTACAGAACAATCATCAAGCATTTATAGAATACATAAATAGCCTAACAGATGAAGAGTTTTTAGTCAGCCATCATGCTAAATGGACAGCTGGGCAGCAACTGCAACACATTTGTTTATCGGTGCGGCCTGTAAATTTAGCCTTGCTGTTGCCTACATTTATCTTGAGGTTATTGTTCGGTAAGCCCAGGGAAAAAAGAACTTATGAAGAGTTGGTTAAGGCTTATCAAAACGTACTTCAAAAGGGAGGAAAAGCAGGTAGCCCGTACATTCCGAAAAGCGTTGGCATACATCAAAAACAAAAACTGAGTAAGGATTTGGCGAAACTAATAGCCTCCTTAACTGAAAAGGTAGCTAAACTAAGCGAAGACGATTTAGACAGACACATACTACCGCACCCGCTTATTGGTAAAACAAGCATTCGTGAAATGCTGTACTTTACCGTCTATCACGTTAAACACCATCACGAACAGGTGGTGAATACTCAAAAAAATAATCGAGAACAAAAGAATTAGCCCCTATATTTGTTAAAAATCAGCAATATGAAAAAAATCATCTTCATCTGTATCGGCCTCATCAGCATGGTCGGCATAGCCAAAGCACAAACACTACGTTTACCAGCAGCTAGTACTACACAATCTGTTCAACAAGATTTTGGATTGAGCAGCATCAAGCTTAGCTACTCTAGGCCAAATGTGAAAGGCCGCAAAATTTTCGGAGCACTCATTCCCTTCGGACAGGTATGGCGCACAGGTGCCAACGCTCCGAGCAAGCTTACTTTTGCCGATGATGTGATACTAGAAGGAAAATTGGTTCCTGCGGGAGAATATGCCTTGTACAGCATTCCCGACAAAGATGAATGGACCATTATTTTAAGCAAGAATACCAAACTTTGGGGAGCCATGGGCTACCAAGAATTGGATGATTTATTGAGAGTACAGGTAAAACCTATAGCCTTGAGTAAACCTGTAGAGAGTTTTAGCATTGGCTTTGAAAAGGTGATGGCCAACAGCTGCGAAATGCAGTTAATTTGGGACCAAACGTTGGTGCCGGTTAAAATTACCACCGATGTAGATGCTAAAATAATGGCTGGTATTGATGCAGCCATGCAAGGTACCTCCAAACCTTTTTATCAAGCTGCCAACTATTATTTTGATACGAACAAAGACCTCAATAAAGCGTATGGATGGATTCAGGAAGCTACCTCAGCTAATCCAAAAGCATATTGGATGGAACACTTGAAGGCTAAAATACAGCTAAAAATGGGTTTAAAAGCAGAAGCTATTGAATCTGCAAAGCGTTCCAGTACTTTAGCTGAAGCAGAAAAAAATCAGGATTACGTGGTGTTGAACCAGCAGTTGATTGCTGAAGCACAGAAAAAATAGTAGGAATAAGGCGTTTTTAAAAAACTTACCATTTTTTTACTATGTAGCTATGTTTGTTACATACTTTTTCCGTGATGAAAAAGTATTTTTAAAATCGAAGGCAGAAATTTTCTTTATCTTCTTCCTTTTGCTTGACCAAAAGGAAGCAAAACTCAAGGCAGAACGAAGCTTCTGCACACAGGCCTTTACGCTGGCCCGCCGTTCTGCCGGGCCCTAGCTATTTCCTTTTCTCTTTGTCATCCGGAGCTTGTCGAAGGGTCTTGAGGATTGCACTTCTGCAGTATGATATTAAGCGTAGCGGCGTGGTAAGGTGCGACTGCGCCGTGGTGAAGTGTTACTGCGCCTTGGCAGAGTGCGACTGCGCCTTGGTAGATTGCGACTGCGCCTTGGTAGATTGCGACTGCGCCTTGGTGAAGTGTTACTGCGCCTTGGTAAAGTGTTACTGCGCCGTGGTAGATTGCGACTGCGCCTTGGTGAGGTGCGACTGCGCCGTGATTAAGTACTCAGCTCTTCGACATGTTCTGAAAGGCATGTAGAAACTTTAAATAAAAAGGATTTTCAAAACCCCATTAAACCATTCTCGTTCGGGATGCCGCTAGGCTAACATCTCGAACAGCAGATTCTGCCGGGCCATTTTTATTTTTTCTTAGTAGGTAAATACGTTGGACTCATAAATAGCGTTTCTACAAGCTATAGAGTATATCTAATAACTAGTGGGGAATTGGCGCTAAACGGTAATGCGTTGAAGGTATACACTAGCTACCTGCTATTTTAGGACGACGAACAAACCTTTAACAAACAGACAAAAAATATGATACCGAACACACCACCGACACTTAATTCGACTTCATTTAACTGCCCACTTTGCGGAGCATTTGCCAACCAAGAATGGTTAATAATTGAAGGTAAAAACAAACCACGTGCTCAAGGTGGTGCACAAGTACTGCATTCAAGATACATCGGAGGTGTAGAAGTTGTAGAATGTTTTCATTGTAAAAAATATACTGTTTGGGTTGAAAACAAAATGATTTATCCAAGTTCAGGGACAGCAGCACTCCCAAATCCTGATATGCCTGAAGATATTATGAGAGATTACAATGAGGCAAGGAGTATCTTAGAACTTTCTCCAAGAGGAGCAGCAGCTCTTTTGCGACTAGCAATTCAAAAACTTTGCAAGCATTTAGGAGAAAGTGGTGAGAATATAAATGATGACATTGCAAATCTCGTAAAAAAGGGACTGCCTGAAAAACTTCAAAAAGCATTGGACATTGTAAGGGTCGTTGGTAACAATGCGGTTCATCCAGGACAAATTGATTTAGTTGACGACACAACAACTGCAGGCAACCTTTTCGTCTTTATAAACATCATTTGCGACATTCTAATCACACAACCAAAAAACATTGACGACTCTTACGAAAACACAATCCCCGACAACCTTAAACAAGCAATTGAAAAAAGGGATGGACGTTCATAATTCACTAATTAAATAAAAATAAAATGGCAAACTCCAATTTCGACAAAAATTTTGAAACACATAAAGGAACATTCAAACAGAAGTTTGGAATAGACTGGAATACTAATCCAGAACTTTATGTTCAGTATTTACAAACTCTTTATCTTTCTACATTAACTGGGCTTGTTAACAATGGACTTTCTCAAATTCTGACAGGACAGGCTGACACTCAAAGAACACTTCAAGGACTTAGTCAAAAATTGAAGTAAAAAAATAAATGACAGAAGAAAAAAAACAGCAGGTAACAGCACATTTGCAGTTGGCGGTTTTTTTTGCTTCAGCTCTTCGACTTGTTCTGAAAGGCATATCGAAACTTAAAATAAAAGGGATTTAAAAATCCATCCCTAAAAACTAAAAATAGAGATGAAAAAAGATAATAGCTCTCCAGAAATTACTTTTTCTGACTTTCTTCAGGTGCATATGGTAGTTGGCACTATTATATCTGCAGAACTCAACCCAAAAGCCAAAAAACCGGCTTACATACTAAAAATAGACTTTGGGCAATGGGGTATCAAAATGAGTTCTGCTCAAATTACCCAAAACTATTCTACCCATCAGTTACAAGGTGAACAGATTGTTGCAGTTATGAACTTTCCGGCGAAAAAAATTGCTGGAGTAGTATCTGAAGTTTTGGTGCTTGCTGCAGTTTGCAATGAAAAGGGCACAGTATTGCTTCAGCCTAAGTCGAGAGTAGAAAATGGCACGCAAATCTTTTAAATTCACTTTTCGGCATACCCCGCAAAATCTGAAAAATCAAAATTTGTGTATTTAAAAGATCTACTAAACCGTACTCGTTCGAGATGAGCTAAATTAATATTTAATAGAATAGGATAGTTATTGACCACCCCGTCACTGCGTGACACCCCTCCTAAATAAGGAGGGGAATAGTTTTAGTCGGTAGAAACCCCCGTAAACTGCTTCGCGAAGTTCACCAAAAACAATTCGGTGGTACTGCGGGTAATGGCGGTATAGAGCCAGCGTAAAAACTCGGTGTTTATTAACTCTTCGGTGAGGTAGCCTTGGTCTATAAATACGGCATCCCATTGCCCACCTTGGGCTTTGTGGCAGGTTACGGCATAGGCAAATTTAATTTGCAGCGCATTAAAATAGGGGTCTTCTTTTATGGATTTTAGGCGTTGTGCTTTGCTGGCAATGTGCGCATAATCTGCAGATACAGCTTCGTAAAGACGTTTATTGTCGGTGTAAGAAAGGTTGGGTGTTTCGGCATAAAGCGTATCCAATAGCACTTTACAACTAAGTGGTTCCTCATCCGGATAATCTAAAAACTCCAACACCACATCGGCAAAGCGAAAGCCAAATTGCTCGGAAATGGATTTTACTTTCCGGATTTTGGCAATATCGCCATTGGCAATAAAATTCCCTTTTTTCTCTTCGTCGGCCAACCAAAAATAATTGTTGCGTACCACCATAATGTAATCGCCACCGCTGAGTTCTTCTTCTCTATACAAAATGCGGTTGCGGATGTTTTGGTTATAATTGTTAGCCCCCTTATTGGAGCGGCAAATCACCAGGGTATTTTCTATCCCAAATTTATCGTAAGCATACGAAAGGCCTTCTATGAGGCGTTCGCCGGTCATGTGAAATAAATCGGCATAGCCTTTAGCTGAAAGCACAGGTACTTTAGCTTTTTCTTGCCTAATGTGTTCACGCAATTGGGTGGCATGGTGCAAAATACCCGAGCTTTTTTCTTGGCGCACCACTTCAGTGAGTTCGGTTTGGTACACCGATAAATCGTATTTATCTTTTAAATAGTTAGCATCCAAAGCAGGGCTTTCGGTAGAACCTACGGGCGGTAACTGAGCCGTATCGCCCACCAAGATAAGCTTGCAGGGATGGGTATCGTACACAAAACGGATGAGATCTTCGAGCAAACCAGAGCGGCTATAATCGGTAGAATCATCGGAAATCATGGAAGCCTCATCGACCACAAAAATAGTATTGGCTAAGGTATTTTGCCCCAAGCTAAACTGCATATCGGGACTTATAGCCGATTTTTTACGGTAAATGCGCCTGTGAATGGTGCTTGCTTTTTTAGAAGAATAGCTGCTCATTACTTTAGCGGCCCTACCTGTAGGCGCCAACAACACCGATTTGAAATTAAATTTTGGCAATACGTTCACCAAGGCACTAATGAGCGTAGTTTTTCCGGTACCGGCATAGCCTTTTAGCACCAAACAGGCTTTTTCTTCGGGGGCATGAATAAATCGCTCCAGCAAAACAAAGGCTTCTTCCTGCTGTGCAGTAGGAATATTGCCCAATTCTTGGCGCATTAGGGTGAGAAAGCTACTCATGTTTCAAAAATGCGCAATTGCTTTGATGTTACCTATGCTAAAAAAATTTTACATTTGTTGCAGATGATGCAAACCACCAGAATTCAAGATCCTTCTTTTCAAACACAACACTCGGGGAAATGCGATTTGTTGCTAGAACTTTTGCCCAATACGCTCCATTATGCCGTATTGGATATTGGCCAAGATCAATTAAAAATTGTAGGCCAAACAGCCGATTTTGCCGCCTTTGCCAAAGAAGATGTGCTGGCTAGTTTCTACTACCGCAAAGTAAAAGTGGCGGTGCATACCAGTAAATTCACCTACATTCCCGAAGATTTATTTGAAACAGCACATTTAGCGTCTTATGGCAAGTTTATACAGGCTAACGAAGACGAGGATGTGCTTACACAAGTAATTAAGGCGGCCAAATGTGTGGTGGTTTTTGCGGTAGAAAAAACCGTGTTGGCTGCTGTACACCAAGGCGTTCATCAACCCCATTTTTACCATGCCTCTAGTCCGCTTATTGAGGCAGCCTGCAAATTCTACAAGAAAGAAGAAGGCGCTTCTATCGCCTTGAACTTTAATGCCGATAGTTTTGATGCTACGTTTTTAAAAGAAGATAAATTTTACTTCCACAACAGCTTTCCGGCACGTACGCCCGATGAGTTTAACTACTTTTTATTGCAGTTGTTAGACACCTTGAAGCTAGATACCGAGCAAACGGAATGGATTTTATCTGGAGTGCAGCAAAACGCTTGGCTAGAAAGATTGAGCAAATACAGCAACACGCAGAAAAAAGCTAATAAAACAGCTTTTATTCGTATTTCAGAGACTTTTTCTAACTTGGCACCCGAGCAGTATTACTTGCTTACAGCCTTAGGCCTATGCGAATAATTGGTGGCAAACTAAAGGGTTTGCGCCTGCAAGCTCCTCCAAATTTACCGGTACGCCCCACAACTGATATGGCCAAAGAGGCCTTATTTAATATTTTATACAACCAATTCGATTTTGATGCCATTCGGGTACTCGATTTATTTTCGGGCACCGGCAATATCAGTTTAGAATTTGCTTCGCGAATGGTACCCGAAGTGGTTTCGGTAGATCGCGATCGGAATTGTGTGCACTTTTTAAAAACTACTGCACAAAAGCATCAGTTGGATCACATTAAAACTTACCAAGCCGATGTATTTAAATTTTTGGCATTAGAAACGGAACCCTTCGACCTTATTTTTGCCGATCCGCCCTACGATTTGCCTCAAATAAACAACATTGCCGAAAAAGTATTTGAACGCAATTTGGTAAAACCGGGCGGCTATTTAATTGTAGAGCATCCGAGTATGAAAAAGCTCAGTCATCCGTTTTTTATAGAACAACGAGAATACGGTTCTTCATCCTTCAGTTTTTTTGCGCCGCCATCCGTTTTAGAATCCGATAAATAAACCTCAATTTAGTAAGATGAAAATCGCACTTTTTCCAGGCTCTTTTGATCCGGTAACCAAAGCACACGTTGATATCCTCAAGCGTTCTATTTCGTTATTCGATAAGGTGGTAATTGGTATTGGCATTAACAGCACCAAACAGGCTTTATTGTCTATTGAGGCTCGTAAAAAAATGCTTGAGGCGGTTTTTGCTAACGAACCCAAGGTGGAAATTCAAACCTATAGTGGCTTAACCGTTGATTTCTGCAAGGAAATAGGCGCCAACTACATGATTCGGGGCATTCGTACCGTATCTGATTTTGAATACGAAAAAGCCATTGCCCAAATGAACCATGCCTTGGTGCCTGAAATTGAAAGTATTTTTATTGTAAGTAAACCGGGTTATTCATCCATCAGCTCAACCATTGTTCGCGATATTTTACGCAACAAAGGCGATATCAGCCAATTTGTACCCAAAGAAGTTTTGGAGTTTATTTAAACTGCTCGTTTACCAAATCTAAAATAAGCGGATAGCTATTCGCATTTATTTCGTCTAATTGATTTTTCAAGAGCCAACAAGCTTCCGTAATATCTTCTTCCGCCTGCGGAATTAAGTCGGGCTTTCCGCTAACGGCCATGGCATACCAATAGGTTTTTTTAAACACCACTTTTTTCTTCAAACTATACAGGTGATAGGTTTCGGCCAGTAATTCATTTACCTCTCTTACCACTACCCCACACTCCTCCTCTACTTCTCGTTTTGCAGCCTCTATGGGCAACTCACCGGCATCTATTTTACCTTTGGGCAAATCCCATTTATCTCGACGATAAATAAACAAACAAGCACCTTCATTGTTGTAAACCAAGCCACCGGCGGCTTCAATGTATTTAAAATGCTGCCTAGCTTTTGTGATGAAAGTTTCGGCATTTTCTACCACCAACACATAGTTCTCCGGAAGGCTTCCCGAGCATTTTTCTTGAAAAAAATCAGATAAGCTAAATCCCTTTTCTTCAAGTACTTGATAGTTCTTAATTCCTGCAGGGAGCTCTTCGGCAACAATCAGTTTTACTTCGTTCAGATAAATTCTATACATTTGCACTATGGTAAACCAGTTAGAAATAGAGCAGAAAATTGCCGAATTCCTTTTACAAATAAAAGCAATAAAATTACAACCAAGCAATCCGTTTACCTGGGCCTCTGGTTGGAAATCTCCCATTTACTGCGATAACCGCATTACCTTATCGCATCCAAGCATCAGAACCTACATCCGTCAAAAATTAGCGGTACTCATTCAAGATCAATTTGGTACGGTTGATTGTATTGCCGGAGTAGCCACAGCCGGAATTCCACAAGGCGTTTTAGTTGCCCAAGAATTGGGCTTGCCCTTTATTTATGTACGAGCCAAAGCAAAAGAGCACGGTACGGGTAGCTTAATTGAAGGTGAAGTAATAAAAGGACTACGTGTAGTGGTTATTGAAGATTTAATTTCTACCGGAAAAAGCAGCTTACAAGCTGTACATGCTTTACGAGATGCAGGCTGCGTAGTAGCTGGATTGGCCGCTATTTTCACCTATGGTTTTGAAAAAGCCGACGAAAGCTTTAAAGAAGCCAAATGCCCTTACTTTACCTTATCAAATTACCCGGCTTTAATTAGTTATGCCGCCGAACACCAAATGATAAAGGCCGAAGATTTGAAACTACTTGACGATTGGCGCCTCAACCCAGCAACTTGGGGGAAATAAATTAATCAGCATGAATACGAGCATTAGCAGCACCGTTAAACTACATAAACCCATTGCCGACGTGTATACCTTTTTGGCCGATTTAAACAATCACCAACAATTAATGCCTGAGAATATTTACAACTGGTCTTCCACTACCGACGAAGCTGCTTTTACCATTCAAAACATGGCCAAATTGGCTATAAAAGTGAGCAGCCGCATTCCCAATCAAGAAATCGTAGCCATTCCATC
The DNA here is from genome assembly GCA_044239195.1 of Sphingobacteriaceae bacterium. Lineage (GTDB taxonomy): Bacteria > Bacteroidota > Bacteroidia > Sphingobacteriales > Sphingobacteriaceae > JAIPAN01. The sequence goes on from JBIIBV010000003.1 coordinate 46,474, forward strand.
GGCCGAAGCTCCTTTTGATTTGGAGTTGAAATGGGAACTAAAAGATGTAGGGAATGGCACAACCGAAGCTATCCACACCATATCAGCAGAATTAAACATGATGCTGAAAATGTTGGCCAGCGGCCCTTTGCAACAACTAGCCGATCATCAAACCACTAAGCTGAAAGCACTATTTTCTTAAGCACCCGTTCGGAAATTATAGCAGGTTAATTCCCTCAAAAACAGCCATTTCGTCTGCTATTTTTAAATTTCAACGCCAAAACTTCCGATTAGTAGCCCTTATACACTTTGGCAATACTTTTGTGCGTTTTAGGGTACTATGAATTTCAACAACTTTACCATCAAAGCACAAGAAGCTATTCAAAAGGCTTCGGAAATAGCCAGCGGCAACCAGCAACAAGCTATTGAAAATGCACATGTATTAAAGGGACTCCTTTTGGTAGATGAAAACGTGATTCACTATCTATTAAAAAAGCTAAACGTAAACATAAACCGATTGGATAGCCAATTGGATGAACTCATTACAACTTTTCCGAAAGTAAGCGGAAGTGAGGTGTATTTAGCCAGTTCGGCAAATAGCACCATCCAAAAAGCGCAGAGCTATTTAAAAGAGATTAAAGACGAATTTGTTTCGGTAGAACACCTGCTGTTAGGTATTTTGGCCGCAGGAGATAAAGTTTCGGGCTTTTTAAAAGACAGCGGCGTAAACGAAAAAGATTTAAAAAAGGCCATTGTAGAACTGCGTGGCAGCAACCGGGTAACTGACCAAAATGCCGAGGCTACCTACAATGCCCTAAACAAATACGCTCGTAATTTGAATGAATATGCCGAATCGGGAAAATTGGATCCCGTAATTGGCCGCGACGATGAAATTCGCCGAGTAATTCAAATTTTATCTAGACGGACCAAAAACAACCCCATTTTAATTGGCGAACCTGGGGTGGGTAAAACCGCCATTGCCGAAGGCATTGCTTTCCGAATTATAAAAAGCGATGTTCCGGAAAATCTGAAATCTAAAACAGTGTACTCTTTAGACATGGGCTCCTTAGTAGCCGGTGCCAAATATAAAGGCGAATTTGAAGAACGCTTAAAAGCCGTTATTAAAGAAGTTACCCAAAGCGATGGGGAAATCATTTTGTTTATTGATGAGATTCACACCTTGGTAGGTGCAGGTGGTGGCGAAGGCGCCATGGATGCGGCCAATATTTTAAAACCGGCCTTAGCCCGTGGCGAATTGCGTGCCATTGGGGCCACTACCCTCAACGAATATCAAAAATACATTGAAAAAGATAAGGCCTTAGAACGTCGTTTTCAGAAAGTTCAGGTAGATGAACCCGATACTCAAGATGCTATTTCAATTCTACGAGGGCTTAAAGAACGTTACGAAACCCACCACAAAGTGCGCATAAAAGACGAGGCCATTATTGCCGCCGTTGAATTATCTCAACGCTATATTTCTGATCGTTTTTTACCCGATAAAGCCATCGATTTAATGGATGAAGCCGCAGCTAAATTGCGTTTAGAAATGGATTCTGTGCCCGAAGCGGTAGACGAATTGGAACGCAAAATTATGCAACTAGAAATTGAGCGTGAAGCCATTAAGCGTGAAAATAACGATAAAAAGGTAAAAGAATTGAGCGAAGAAATTGCCAATCTTTCCTCCGAAAGAGATTCGGTAAAAGCACGCTGGCAGGGCGAAAAAAACTTGGTAGATGGCATTAACACCAATATTGAAGCCATTGAACACTACAAGCTAGAGGCAGAGCAAGCGGAACGTGCCGGCGATTATGGCAAAGTAGCCGAATTGCGCTACGGTAAAACCAAAGAAGCACAAGACGAGGTAGATCGGTTGAAAAAAGAATTGGAAGCCACCCAAAAAGACAGCCGCATGCTTAAGGAAGAAGTTACTGCCGACGATATTGCGGGTGTGGTAAGCCGTTGGACCGGCATTCCGGTGACCAAAATGATTCAGAGCGAACGCGAAAAACTATTGCATCTGGAAGCAGAGTTACACAAACGGGTAGCTGGCCAGCATGAAGCCATTGAAGCCATTTCTGATGCCATTCGTAGATCGAGAGCGGGCTTACAGGATAAACGAAAACCAATTGGTTCGTTCATCTTTTTAGGTACCACCGGCGTAGGTAAAACCGAATTGGCAAAAGCATTGGCCGAGTTTTTATTCAACGACGAACACTCCATGGTACGCATTGATATGAGCGAATACCAAGAGCGCCATGCGGTAAGTCGCCTCATTGGTGCGCCTCCCGGATATGTGGGTTACGATGAAGGTGGCCAATTAACCGAAGCAGTACGTCGTAAACCTTATTCTGTTATTTTGCTCGATGAGATTGAAAAAGCGCATCCAGATGTGTTTAATATCTTACTGCAAGTGCTAGACGATGGCCGATTAACCGATAATAAAGGTCGCTTGGTAAATTTCAAAAACACCATCATCATCATGACCTCGAACATTGGTTCGCACCTGATACAAGATAATTTTGCAACCCTCAACGAGAAAAATCACGATGTGGTGGTAGCCAAAACCAAAAGCGAATTATTTGAATTGCTCAAACAAACCATTCGCCCAGAGTTTTTAAACCGAATAGACGAGTTAATTATGTTTACCCCACTAAACCGGGAAGAACTGAAAGACATTGTGAAATTGCAATTCAAACAAGTTCAAGATACCCTCGATGAAATGGGCATTAAAATGGTGGCCTCGGATGAAGCCTTAGACTGGTTGGCTCAATTGGGTTACGACCCTCAGTTTGGAGCCCGTCCGTTAAAAAGAGTCATTCAGAAACGTATTTTAAACGAATTATCGAAAGACATTTTAGCGGGCAAGGTTGATAAAGAAAGTAGCATAAAACTCGATCTTAAAAACAATCAGTTTGTGTTTACTAACTTAAAATAATGTATATTGAAACAACCAAAATCTCAAGAATGAACAAGTTAACAATCTATATAGTAGGTCTGATGTTGGCTAGCCTCGGCATGGCTTGTCAACAAAAAAATAAAACCACCATTAAAACTTCAGATGCCTATTTGGTGAAAGATTTTGAACAAGATCCCGATTTTCCTGCAGGCATGGAAGAACTGCAAATGCCATCTGGCGGTGTAAAAATTTATGGGTTAGAATATTTGGCAAACGGCCCGGGTCCACACCCCACCTTGGTGTTTTTACATGGCAACCCCGGTAACGAGCGCAATTTAGATATTGCCCAAAACCTACGTAAAACCGGAGGATACAACGTGGTTTATTTCGATTTTAGAGGTAGCTGGGGTAGTAAAGGCAATTTTACTTTTGAGAATAATATTGCCGATACTAAAGCTGTAATTGACTACTTAACCGCCGAAGAAAATGCGCAACGACTACGCATAGATACCTCAAAAATTGCTCTTTTTGGGCACAATACGGGTGGTGCCATTGCCCTTATTGCCGGGATGAATGATCCACGGATAAAGGGAATTGCAACCTTATCACTTTTCAATCCCCATCGAATCATCAATAGCCCATCGGGCACTGCCAACTTGAGCAGCATGAAAGAATACCTTTCTACTTTGGGTATGCTCAACATCAACCCCGACTATTTTTTGAAAGAAATGCTAGCCAATGTAGAACGCTATAATCTAGAAAAAATCATAAAAAGTAGCACCAAACCCATTCTAGTGGTCGATGAACACGAATCGAACGACTACCTGATACCGCTAGAAAAAGGCAGAAAATTAGAATATGAAATTTGGGATACAGATATTACCTTTAGCAACAAGCGAACCGCTCTTACCCGAAGATTGAAAGACTGGCTCGATACTAGGATTACCAACCCCAAACCCATTGAACCGAAAGAGAATAAATAAATCGATGCGCTTTACCCTGTTAGCACTTAGCATTTTTGCCCTTGCTGCTTGCCAAAACACCAGCCCCAAACAAACTGAGCAACAAACTACCACAACTCATACCAAACCCGCCACAGCCACCGAAATACTAGCCAAAAAGCAAGTGCCTATTTTGTGCTATCACCAAATTAGGACTTGGAAATCCAACGATTCTGAAAGCACCAAAGATTATGTGGTGGCTCCTGAAACCTTTAAAGAACACATTAAAATGCTAGCCGATAGCGGCTATACGAGCATTTTACCCGATCAATTGTACGAGTACCTCAGCCTTGGCAAAACACTCCCAAAAAAACCGGTTATGATTACCTTTGACGATACCGATGTAGAACAATTTACGCTTGCCGCACCTGAGTTAAAAAAGTATGGCTTTAAGGGGGTATTCTTTATTATGACGGTTTCTATTGGCCGACCCCGATACATGAGCAGCGACCAAATTGAGGCCTTAAGTGATGAAGGCCATGTAATTGGCTCACACTCTTGGGACCATCAGAATTTTAAAAAATACACTGCCGAAGATTGGATAGCACAAGTAGATAAACCTACCAAGCGCTTGGAAGAAATTACCGGTAAAAAAATCAGCTATTTTGCCTACCCCTTTGGTTTATGGAATGCCGAAGGAATCCCAGAACTTAAAAAAAGAGGGTTTAAAGCCGCTTTTCAACTATCTGCCAAACGTGACGAAAAAGAGCCGCTCTACACCATTCGCAGAAACATTGCCAGCGGCAAGTGGGATGCAAAAACCTTGCATCGCATTATGTTGAACAACTTCTAGGCAAGCTAGTTTTGCAAAACATGTACTAAAAGCGAATAAAATGCGTAATTTTGCGCTTTATTTAGGCACACATGATTACAGTATCAAACCTTTCCCTTCGCTACGGCAAACGCACACTTTTTGAAGAAGTAAACCTCAAATTTACACCAGGCAATTGCTATGGTGTAATTGGCGCCAACGGTGCCGGGAAATCTACCTTCTTAAAAATTCTTTCGGGCGAAATTGATCCCAGCAGCGGATCGGTAAGCTTTACCCCCGGCGAACGCATGGCGGTATTGAAACAAAATCACTACGAGTTTGATGAATTCCCGGTAATTGAAACCGTGATGATGGGGCATAAAGAAATGTATGCCGTAATGAAAGAAAAAGATGCCTTGTATACCAAGGAAGCTTTTACCGATAAAGATGGCGAACGTGCTGGCGAATTAGAAACCTTGTTTGCCGAAATGGATGGCTGGAATGCCGAAAGCAATGCCGCTACCCTACTCAGCAACCTTGGCATTGGCGAAGATTTACACTATAAACTTTTAAATGAATTAGACGGTACCCAAAAAGTACGGGTATTATTGGCCCAAGCCTTATTTGGCAAACCCGATATTTTATTACTCGATGAGCCAACCAACGATTT
>JBIIBV010000037.1:0-15898 GCA_044239195.1 Sphingobacteriaceae bacterium
TTGGCGAAGATTTACACTATAAACTTTTAAATGAATTAGACGGTACCCAAAAAGTACGGGTATTATTGGCCCAAGCCTTATTTGGCAAACCCGATATTTTATTACTCGATGAGCCAACCAACGATTTAGACATTCAAACCATTGCTTGGTTAGAAGATTTTTTAGCTGGTTACGAAGCCATTGTATTGGTGGTATCGCATGATAGGCACTTTTTAGATACCGTTTGTACCCACGTGGCCGATATCGATTTTGGTAAAGTGAATATCTACACCGGTAACTATAGCTTCTGGTACGAATCTAGCCAATTGGCTGCCCGTCAGCGTTCAGATCAGAACAAGAAGATGGAAGATAAGGTGAAGGAATTGCAAGAATTCATTCGCCGTTTTAGCGCCAACGCCTCTAAATCTAAACAAGCAACCAGCCGTAAAAAGGCATTAGATAAAATAAATATCGATGAAATTCAACCTTCGAACCGTAAATACCCGGCTATTTTATTCAACAACCACCAAGGCCGTGAAGCCGGCGACCAAATTCTTCAGGTAGAAAAATTAAGCAAAAGCCTCAATGGCGAACTGCTATTTTCGGACGTGAGTTTTATGGTAAATAAAGGCGATAAAATTGCGGTGCTTTCTGAAAACAGCTTAGCCACTAACGCATTCTACCAAATTTTAACCGGTCGCGACACCGATTTTAGCGGCGATTTTAAATGGGGAGTGACTATTAACGTGGGTGAAATTCCGAACGATAACTCTAGTTTTTTTGCAGGAAAAGACGAAAACCTAATTGATTGGTTGCGTGAATACTCAGAAGGAGAAAAAGACGAGCAGTTTATCCGCAGCTTTTTAGGCCGTATGTTATTCTCTGGCGAAGAGGTATTGAAAAAATGTTCGGTACTATCTGGAGGAGAAAAAATGCGTTGTATGTTTTCTCGTATGATGTTGCAACAAGCCAATTTGTTGTTGTTTGACGAACCAACCAATCACTTAGATTTAGAATCTATTACCGCATTAAACAACGGCATGGATGATTTCAAAGGCACCATTCTGTTCACGTCTCGAGATCATGAGTTAACACAAACCGTAGCCAAACGTATTATTGAAATTACACCAAAAGGTATTATTGACAAACTTATGCCTTACGACGAATACATAGCTAGCGATGTAATTAAAGAACAACGCAAAGCGATGTACAAATAAAAAAAGCCCCGAGAAACCTCGGAGCTTTTTTGTTAGGGAATACTAACTTATTAATGACCTGCATGGCCATCAATGCCATGCGCATGACCGTGTGCCAACTCATCGGCAGTAGCTTCTCTTACAGCAACAATAGTACCTGTAAAATGTAAATCTTTACCAGCCATTGGGTGGTTTAAATCTACAGTAACCGCCGTTTCGCTAATAGCAGTAACTACCGCTCTAAACTGGTTACCTTGATTATCTTGCAAAGGCAAAATAGCACCAACTGCTGGTTTTTCCATATCGCCAAACATATCTAATGGCAATTCAGTAACAGCCGAAGGATCTTTTTCTCCATAGCCGTCGGCAGCAGAAAGTTCGAAACCATACGTGGCTCCGGCTGCTAATCCGTTTAAATATTCTTCAAATTTTGGAAGCATCATGCCCACACCGTATAAAAATACCAATGGGTTTTCTTCTGTAGCTTTTTCTACAAATACTTTTTCGCCGTTTTCGGTGGTGTGCAATTCGTAGGTAAGGGCAACTACGCTGTTTGGTTTAATCGTCATTTTTTAAAAATTGGGAGACAAACCTGTCTCAGTGGTTAATGAATGTATAGTAAGGCTTCGGCAACCGCCGTTACCGGAAGTTGGCAGGTGTTGTTGTGGCAAACAAAAATTCTGGTTTGCGTGCCCCACTTATCCTGCAGCAAAGGTAAACTTCCTTTGCTTCCTCCCAATAAAATTTTATTAGGAATGTGAAATTTGTCAATCTCTTGACGCTTTTGCAAATTATCTGGCCCGGTAATGGCTACTTCATAAACGCCAAAAACTTCGTTTAAGAGCAAATTGGCCCAATTAGAATAGGCGGAGCCGTAATTTTTTATCTGTGGTTGCACATTGCGTAACATTTGTGATGAAAGCTCTGCATACACCTTATTTTGATAGAGCTTGCCAAGTTTTGCCAAATTATGGGCCATTACCGAATTCGCACTTGGAATTACGTTGTCCATAATTTCGTGTTTGCGGGCAATTAAGGTTTCGCCGGTATCGGATGTATAGAAAAACATGCCACTAGCTTCATCGTAAAAATGAGTTATAACGTGGTCGGTTAAGTCTTTAGCTTGATTCAACCACTGCTCATCAAACGTAGTTTCGTACAAGGCAATCAGTGCTTCTATTAGCAAAGCATAATCGTCTAAAAAGGCGGTAATGGTAGCTTTTCCTGCTTTAAAGTTGCGGTATAAAGCACCATCAGAAGCCCGCATATTTTTTAATATAAAATGCGCATTTTTAAGAGCCATTTGTAAAAATCGCTCTTCATCAAATACCCGATAGGCATCGGTTAAAGCCTTTAAAGTTAAGCCATTCCAGGCAGTTAAAATTTTATCATCTAATCCCGGACGAATGCGTTTTTCGCGGTACTCGAATACTTTTTTCTTGGCTGTTTCTAAACGTGAATGAAGTTCTTCCACACTTAGATTAAATGCCTTGGCTATGTTCGCATCCGATTGTTTTCGGCACAAAATATTCGTGTGTTCTTCGGCCCAATTGCCTACTTCCGTAAGGTTATAATAGGCACAAAACAAGGGCGATTCGTGGCCTAAAAGTGCATCAATTTCTGCTTTGGTAAAGGTGTAAAACTTTCCTTCTACCCCTTCGCTGTCAGCATCTAAAGCCGAGTAAAACCCACCGTTTTCATCGCTTAGTTCTCTAGCTAGCCAATCAATGGTTTCGTACACCACCTGTCGGTAAAGTTCTAAAGGTTCTTGCTGATAGGCTTCGGCATATAAACTTACCAATTGCGCATTGTCGTACAACATTTTCTCGAAATGTGGCACATGCCACTGAGCATCTACCGAATAGCGGGCAAAGCCTCCCCCCAATTGATCATAAATGCCGCCAAAAGCCATTTTTTGCAAGGTAAAATGTGTTATGGCATCGGCTTGTTCGTTGCCCATTAGCTTGGCATACCGAAGCATAAAAACCCAATTGGTGGGTAGCGGAAATTTAGGTGTACGGGTATACCCTCCTTCGGTCCAATCGAATTGATTAGCCCAAGGTTCATAAATTTCATTGAGATCTTCTTGGCTATATATTTTTTGCTCCGATAAAAAAGCTATTTTTTCGCTTTCGCGAATGCCTTCGGTCAGTTTATCGGCGTAGACATAAGCTTCGCTAGGCTTTTCAGCCCAAAAGGAAGCCAAATTGACTAAGAGCTTTTTCCAATCTTCTTTTTTGAAATAGGTACCACCATAAATGGGTCGTTGATCGGGCAAGCAAATACAATTTAATGGCCAGCCGCCGGAGCCGGTCATGAGTTGCACAGCCAACATGTAAATCTGATCTATATCTGGGCGCTCTTCTCGGTCAATTTTAATGCACACAAAATGTTCGTTCATGATGTTGGCTACAGCCTCATCTTCAAAACTTTCGTGCTCCATTACATGACACCAATGGCAGGCAGAATAGCCTATGCTTACTAAAATGAGTTTATTTTCTGCCTTCGCTTTAGCCAGAGCATCCGCTCCCCAGGGATACCACTGTACCGGATTATGAGCATGCTGCAGTAAGTAGGGCGATGTTTCGTGAATAAGCGAATTGGGCATACTTATTTACTCAATTCAGCAAAATATTTATGAAACAAGGGTATAGTTTCAATGCCTTTGTAATAATTGGCCAAATCGTATTTTTCGTTTGGCGAATGCAAATTATCGCTATCTAAACCAAAACCCATCAATACGGTTTTAATGCCCAATTCTTTTTCAAACAAAGCCACAATGGGAATACTGCCTCCGCCACGAGTAGGAATTGGTTCCTTGCCAAAAGATTCGCTAATGGCTTTTTGTGCCGCACAGTAGGCCACGCTATCGGTTGGGGTAACTACCGGTTCGCCACCATGATGGGCGCTCACTTTAACCTTTACATAAGCCGGTGCAATTTTTTGGAAATGCTCAGTAAATAATTGTGTTATTTTATCAGATTGTTGGTTTGGCACCAAACGCATCGAAATTTTTGCGGAAGCTTTAGAAGGCAAAACGGTTTTGGCGCCTTCGCCGGTGTAACCACCCCAAATACCATTTACTTCTAGCGTTGGTCGGGTACCGGTACGTTCTAACGTGGTATAGCCTTTTTCGCCCCACACATCGTTTACACCAAGGTCTTTTTTATAGTCCTCTAAATCAAATGGTGCCTTATTTAGGGCTGCTCTATCGGCTTCGCTTAAGGGCAAAACATCGTTGTAAAAGCCAGGTATAGTAATGTGATTGTGCTCATCGTGTAAAGAGGCAATGAGTTGGCACAAAATAGTGGCCGGGTTGGCTACGGCACCACCGTATACCCCCGAATGTAAATCGCGATTAGGGCCTACTACCTCCACTTCTAAATAAGATAAACCTCTCAATCCTGTTTCCAATGATGGGTTCTCCATGCTCAACATCGAAGTATCAGAAATGAGCACGACGTCCGATTTTAATTTCTGTTTATTGGCTTGTACAAACAGACCTAAATTATTAGAACCTACCTCTTCTTCGCCCTCTATCATGAACTTAATATTGCAGGGAAGGGTATCCGTTTGCATCATCAGTTCAAATGCTTTTACATGCATATAAAATTGTCCTTTATCATCGCAAGCACCACGTGCATAAATTTTTTCATCACGAAGGGTAGGTTCGAAGGGTGGTGTATGCCACAATTCCAAGGGATCGGCAGGTTGCACATCGTAATGGCCATATACCAATACGGTAGGTTTCGCCGGATCTATTATTTTTTCGCCATACACAATGGGATAACCCGCTGTGGGGCAAACTTCTACTTTATCGGCACCGGCATCTGTAAGCTTTTGAGCCACAAAGTCGGCGGTTTTTAATACTTCTGTTTTATACGCAGGGTCTGCACTAACAGATGGGAAGCGCAATAATTCGAATAATTCGTCTAAAAAACGTTGTTTATTCTGGGCTACGTAGTTCTTTATACTTTGCATATGCTATTGTTTAGCACAAATATATTAAATAGCTCGGTAGAATATAGCTGCTAACTAGCGCTTTGAACAAATAAAAAACGAGGATAATACAATACCCTCGTTTTCGCATCAATGAAATAGGTAGAGGTATTAATCACCTGTCCCTAAATCCCGTTTATCTCCACCATTAGTTAATGTAGAATTGTTGGATTTTGTGGGCTGTACACTGTTGTCTTTTTTGCAGGAAACCATTCCAATGAATCCTAGAACCATTAGAGAAAGTAAGATTTTTTTCATGAGAATTTAATTTTAAAGTGAATTTTTAATTATTAGTTATATTATTATCAAATATATAGAATAATAACTATAATTGGTTAAATTTATTACCTATAAGTTATAATGATTTGATTTACAGATTAATAATTTTTATCAAAAAGTATTAAATTAATTTTTGATGAAATTATGTTGAGAATATTTCTTATAATTGTTATAAATAGATAATTAATTTATTCATAGAATAATTATTTTTTCAAAATGATTCAAAAAATTAAATCCGCAGTACAGATAGCAGCTATCTTTTGCGCAATATGGGGTATTAGACTGCCTTGTGCCCATGCCGTTCAAATCACTACCAATCCTGCAGATAGCAGCTTGGTAGATACGCTAAACAAACGTGCCTTTACCAATAGGTTAAAGAATTCGAAACTGAGTCTCGTTGGGGCAAAACAAGCCTTGAGCTTGGCAAAAAAACTGCATTATAACAAAGGAGAAGCCGAAGCCTACCGCATGATGGGTTTAGCAACCTATTATTTGTTTGAAACAGAAAAAAGTATCAGCTATTACTTAAAAGCCTTAAGTATTTATATGGCCACCCAAGACAAATTGGGACAAGCAAAGGTTTTGAACAACATTGGTATCTTATATTACCAAACAGATTACACAAAAGCTTCGGCATATTTCAATCGAGCGCTTAAACTGGCTCTACCTTTAAGAGATACAGGAATGTTGGCAAACATCTATTTAAATATGGGCAACATTAATGTTAGAACAAAACGCCACGTACAAGCCTTAGATGATTACATCAAAGCAGAAAAAATGTTTTCGGCAGTGGGCGACAAAACCGGCATTGTACATAGTTTACAAAATTGCGGGAAGATTTTTTTAGACCGGAGCATGTTTGATCAAGCTGAAAATTTTTTAGTAAAAGCATATAAATTGGCTAAAGAAGAGGACCTGAGCGAATCTATAGCTAGTATTAACCTGAGTTTAGCAAGCATATATATTGCAAAGAAAAATTACACTGCAGCGGAAAAATACCTCATGGAAGGCATGCGCCTAGCCAATGAAACCCATGATGAGAAAATGGTTAATGATTTCAATCATACCTATTATGAGTTGGAATCTAAACGCAAAAATTACGGCAATGCACTACATTTTCTGCAACTCGTATACAAACAAGACAGTGTGAATTTCCGAAAAAATGAAACTGCAAAAATCGATTTAATTGTAGATCAATCACAGAAAAATGAACTGATTCGAAAAAACGAATTGTACAGAGTAAAGCAAGAAAAGAAAAACATCATTCTAGTTTTTTCGCTCATAATTACGGCATTGCTTCTTTTTCTCCTTTTTTTATTAGTTAGAAGTGTACGGCAAAAAAATAGAGACAATGAAGAACTTCTCTATTTGAATGAGGAAATTAATTCGCAGAAAAATCAGCTATTGATTATAAATAAACACTTAAAAGGTTTGGTCAATGAAAAATCTAAGCTCGATAAAATAAATGCTATAAAAATTAACGAACTAAGCACACACCTACCCCACGATGTCCGCGGCCCCTTAAGCACGCTAAAAGCTATTATAGAGCTTGATGATGAAAAAATGATATCGCACAAAGAATTGGTACGAAATTTAAAAATTTGTGTAGAGGTATTAGAAATTAAAATCAAACGAATTAACGACTTGTTGCTTAACCCCAAAGCAAAACCTTTTTACGATGATTGAGTTGCTTTAAACTTTTGAACATTCCTATCAAGTATGAGGCTCGTTTCCTAATTTAGCGCTTTCATAAACCTGAACAATTTTGGATTATTTAAACGGACTAAACCCCTCACAAAAAGCAGCTGTAGAGCAAACCGAAGGGCCTGTAATGATTGTTGCCGGTGCCGGCTCTGGAAAAACCAGGGTGATTACCTATCGGGTGGCGCATTTAATTAGAAAAGGGATAGATCCATTTAATATTTTGGTACTTACTTTTACCAATAAAGCAGCCAAAAGCATGCAAGAACGCATATTTGAGGCTGTTGGCCCCGAAGCAAAAAATTGTTGGATGGGCACCTTTCACTCTGTTTTTGCTAAAATATTACGAGTAGAGGCCGATAAAATTGGCTACCCCACAAATTTTACCATTTACGATACCGACGATAGCAAAAGTTTAATTCGGAGTATTCTAAAAGAATTACAGCTCGACGATAAACTTTACAATGCCAACTTTGTGTACAATCGCATTTCAAACGCCAAAAATAACCTCATTTCTTCTGCAGAATATGTGCAAAGTGAACACATACAAAGCGAAGACCGTGCAAGCGGACGGGGGCAATTGGGAGAAATTTACCAGGCCTATACACAACGTTGTTTTAAGGCAGGCGCCATGGACTTTGATGATTTACTTTTTAAAACCAATGTATTGCTAAAAGAACACCCAGATGTGTTGTATAAATACCAAAACAGGTTTAAATACATCATGGTAGATGAGTACCAGGATACCAACTTTTCCCAATACCTCATTGTAAAAAAATTAGCGGCCATTACCGAAAATATATGTGTAGTAGGTGATGATGCCCAAAGCATTTATGCCTTTAGAGGAGCCAACATTCAAAACATTTTAAACTTTGAAAAAGATTACCCCGATTTAAGGATATTTAAGCTGGAGCAGAACTATCGCTCCACCCAAAATATTGTGGAGGTGGCAAATAGTGTGATTGCTAACAATAAAAATCAGCTTCAAAAAACGGTATTTTCTGAAAAAGAGCAGGGAGAAAAAATAAAAGTTCTGAGAGCCTTTAGCGATAACGAGGAAGGAAAAATTATTGCTGAAAATATTGCCCAAACCCATGCCTCAGAAGGTCTAAACTACCGAAAATTTGCTATCCTATACCGCACCAATGCGCAATCAAGAGCAATGGAAGAAGCGCTTCGGAAATTAGGAATTCCCTACAAAATATACGGCGGACAGTCCTTTTACCAACGAAAAGAGATAAAAGATCTGATTGCCTATTTCCGTTTAACATTCAATCCGAACGATGAAGAGGCCCTAAAACGAGTGATCAATTACCCTCGAAGAGGCATTGGCGAAACCAGTATAGAGCGAATTATCGTAGCTGCCGATCAGCATCAAAAAACACTTTGGGAAATTATAACACATGCAAGCACGTATTTAGATGGCCGCAGTGCTACTCCTATCGCTAATTTTGCGCTGTTAATCCAGAGTTTTCAGGCACTGGCAAAAAGCAATACCGCATACGATACTGCCCTCCATATAGCGCAACACAGCACCCTACTCAAAGAGCTTTATGAAGATAAATCGGTAGAAGGATTAAGCAGATATGAGAATATTCAGGAACTATTGAATGGAATAAAAGAATTTAGTGAACGAGAAGACATTGAAGAACGGGGGCTGGATGTTTTTATGCAAGATATTGCCCTATTAACCAACGACGATAAGGATAAAGACCCCAATGCAGATACCGTATCGCTCATGACCATACACTCGGCAAAAGGCTTGGAATTTAGTCAAGTTTTTGTTGTTGGTTTAGAAGAAAACCTGTTTCCGTCGCAATTATCTTTAAACTCCAGAACCGATTTAGAAGAAGAACGCCGGCTTTTTTATGTAGCCATTACCCGAGCAGAGAAAAAACTAACTTTAAGCTACGCTACCTCGAGGTACCGTTGGGGCAGCTTAACCAATTGCGAACCAAGTCGCTTTATCGAAGAAATTGCCCCACAATACTTAGATTTAGATTTTAAAGTTGCTCAAAAATCCAACCAGCACGCTTTTTTTGATGATGAACGTAGCAATTGGAAACAAAAAGATAGTTTTTCTAAGCCTAAGCCTGCAACAACACCCAGCTTTAAAAGTAAATCTATTTTACCCAAAGCGCACGTACCTAGCGAAGGCTTTAGCCCTTCAGATACTAGTGGTTTGCAAGTAGGCATGGAAGTAGAACACGAACGTTTTGGCTTTGGGAAAGTGGTTCACATGGAAGGAAATAAGCCCGACTTAAAGGCCACCATTTTTTTTAAAGAATTGGGACAAAAGCAATTGCTTTTAAAATTTGCTAAACTACGTATTATTGGCTAAGACCTTCATTGTACTTGACTAAAGCCTGCTCTATAATATCGTGGAACTCAGCTTTGCCAAATGGTTTTTTAAAAAAATTGTGAACCTGACCATTTTTTAGAGCTGCTGAACCCAACTCATCACCCAAACTTGCCGAAACCAATATTCGAATAGCTTTGGGACTAAAAAAGCTGGTTTCTTTTAAAAAATCTACCCCGTTACACTCGGGCATGTGGTAATCAGAAAAAATAACCTGAAAATCTGTCGTACGAAGCAATAAACGTGCTTCCTTTACCGAATTACAAAGATGAAACTCATAGCTAAGCGAACGAGTTATCAAGTCAACCGCCTTTATCAGCAAATAATCATCGTCAAGAAAAAGTATTTTGGGTGTATTTAGCATAATTAGAATCTGAAATCAGCCGCATTATAGGGTTTTTTCCGGGTGCCAAATCGATAGTTTAACATCACTTCATGGGTACCCAATTGATGTTTAAGTACCAGATTGGTTGCAAAATCGTGTGAATAACCAAGCTGAATGCGATCGGTTACTTTTACCTGAAACATGGCCATTATAGCCGTGTTAGATCGGTAACCAAGCCCTATCCACAAGCCTTGCTGATCAAAATAAGCATTCAGATTTGCATCTATCTGCATGGGAACGCCTGGTGTATATTTTATCAATGTAGAAGGTTTAAGCAAAATATAGTCGCTTAAACTAAAGCGGTAGCTACTCGTTAAAAAATAATCGGAACGTAGAGGTTTGATAGAGGTGGTGCTGTTAGATGCACCTACATCAAATTTCACCAAATAGGGAGTAGATAAACCAATATCAAACCTATCTGTAAAATAATACAAGCCCAAGCCAAGGCTTCCACGCCAGCTCGATTGATTTACAAATACAGGATCTTGTACAGCTATATCCCCGTAATTTCCCAAATAATAGCCAATACCACCACTAAAACCGGCGGCAAAATATCCGTTATAAGTAACACGTACCCGTTGGGCTACACTTAAAAATAGTGCTTGTTCACTTTCAACACCAAGCTTATCGTTTACAAAAGTAGCACCAACAGAGGTATTTATATTTGGTAAGGGTACAAATCCACTGATTGTTTGGGTTTGAGGGGCCCCATCAAAACCTACCCATTGGTGACGTGATAAGGCAGTTATTCTACCCTGATTTTCGCCAGCAGAAAAAGCAGGATTGATAGCTAAGCCATTGAACTGATATTGGGTAGAAATAGACCGCTGCACCCGTAATTGAGCCAAAACGACTAAAGGAAGTGCTAAATAAAGGAAAAGAAGGATCAATTTTTTCACAATCATTACTTACGTTTTAGTACCAAAAATCCGTTGTAAACCCGTGTAGCAGGTGGTGTAGGTGCATTATAAATCTCCAATACATAAAAATAGGTGCCATCGGCAGCTTCTTTGTTATCAATCAACAAGCCGGTGTTCGCTTTCCCTTTAAAGGCACGATCGGTATTGTTATACCCAGCTATTTCGAATATAAGGCTCCCCCAACGATCATAAATGCGCATACGGTTATTGGGGTAATTCCCAATGCCATCAATAGTAAAGACATCATGACCCAAGCCATCATCATTTGGAGAAACATCTGGATTTATATCAATATCGAGGGGAGTGATCAAGGAAGTGAAGGGTTGCAACAAACCCTGTGTAAGCATGGTATTTACGCTTGCATAGGTTTGCACCAACGTTAACTCACTAATACTATAATCTACTACAAATCCTTTTACCACTGCAGTGCCACCACTGGCATTTAAAATGGACTGTGCAACACTAACCAGTGGCAGAAGCAAACTGAATACAATAAGTGCTTGTAATTTTTTCATACTATTCAATAATCATGTAATTGAATTCTGGTGATGTTACCGTACTGGTAGCACCTACAAAATTGAGTATAAACCCAGATGCAGTTTGTACCACATAATAAATGCACTTAGAAGCATCTTTATTGGCAGGTGTAATGGTTACAATGGGTGGATTGGTGGCAGAACTATTGAAAATAAATTCTACCGTGGAGCTTGTAATAATATCTGCAGTGGTGCCTCTTAAAATAATATTACCTCGAATATCCGAAGCATTCGGAGCCAATTCTACACTTGTTAGGCCGTTTGCAACCAGCAAGTTTACTACTGGCGGAGTAGTTTGTTCCGATCGAATATGTGCATTTACCAAATGTAATTTTTGAGTTGGAGCCGTGGTACCAATACCCACATTTACGGCATTGGGGCCAGCACCACCCAACACCAAGCTATTGCTGGCAGTAACCTGGGCAGAATTACCCAAAGCAGTAGCATTGCTGATGTTAGGACTAGCTTTTGCACTACTACCTATCAACAATAAGCCATTAGCTGTACCCGATGCAGATAAACCAGAGCCAAAGCCAATAAACACATTCTGATTGCCCGATGTCATCAATACCCCAGAAGTTCCACCAATAGATGTATTAAAAGCTCCAGATGTAAAATCTATAAACGCAAGCTCACCAATACCCACATTAGAACCGGAACCAGCACCCATTTGAAAACCAGCCAAGGCACCTATTAATGTATTGCGGTGGCTATTTGTATTGAGTGCTTCCCCTGCTCTAAGGCCTATGAGCGTATTGCGTATTAAACCTGTACCGGCAGCTCCAGCACCAACACCCAGAGTGGTTTCACCCCTGCTTAAGCTAGCAGGAATATCGGCACTTATTCTGCCCGCTTTTAGATTATTTACTCTAAAATTGAGCGGTTGATTATCGCTAGTTCCGATAAAATGGGTGCCATCTACCGTTCCCGTATTACCTGTTAAGGCCCAACCTAAACTATTGAAAGAACTTAATGTTGGATTACCCGCGTTATCGGTTACATACACCTGACTGGGGGCGCCCACTGCCATTTTAGCCAGCGTAACCGCTCCATTATTTATGAGTAATTGTCCCGTATTATCTATGGAAGCATCGCCACTTATAGCCACATCTTGCGGTACATTGGTGGCATCACCCACTAAAATATGTCCATCAGTAAGTGCTCCAATTGTACCAGCAGGACCAGTTAAACCTTGTGGTCCGGCAGGGCCAGTTAAACCAATTGGGCCTTGAGGTCCAACTGCACCATCAGCTCCAGCGGGACCAGTCAAACCTATGGGACCTTGCGGACCAACTGCACCGTCGGCTCCGGCGGGACCAGTTAAACCGATTGGGCCTTGTGGACCAACTGCACCGTCAGTACCGGCGGGGCCGGTTAATCCTTGAGGGCCGGCAGGGCCAGTCAAACCTATGGGCCCTTGGGGGCCAACTGCACCATCAGCTCCAGCGGGACCAGTCAAACCTATGGAACCTTGCGGACCAACTGCACCGTCGGCTCCTGCGGGGCCGGTTAAACCTATCGGACCTTGTGGACCTATTGCACCATCGGCTCCAGCGGGGCCGGTTAAGCCAATCGGGCCAGCAGGACCCTGTGGACCTATTGCTCCGTCAGCACCCGCAGGGCCAATCAAACCTATAGGGCCTTGAGGACCAATCGCACCATCAGCACCGGCAGGACCAGTTAAACCTATCGGGCCTTGTGGACCGATTGCACCATCTAGACCAGCGGGACCTGTTAAACCTATAGGGCCTTGTGAACCAATTGCGCCATCAGCACCGGCAGGACCAGTTGGGCCTGCCACACCTTGGATACCTATCGGGCCAGCGGGACCGGTTAAACCAATCGGGCCTTGTGGACCAATGGCTCCAGTTAGACCTATGGGGCCTTGGGGACCTGCAGGCCCAGACAACAATACCGTGCCCGGAGGCCAAGTTCCATCCGGATTTTGCGGTCCGAAAAATTCATTGGTTGTGGTATTAAAATAATAATCTCCGGGATTTCCTTGTCCGGGTAACGGGTCAGTAGCACCACTTAAGATAGTACTTCCATCGGCACCCTGAGGCCCCTGAACCCCTGCTGGCCCATTTTCTGCATACTTTGCATACAAGGCATAGGGCACACTTAGCAATGGACTGATACCCGCTAAACTAAAGTTAGCGCCACCATCCACATCAATTTCTACTTTTAAAAATTTAGCACCAACAGCCCAATTTATTTGACTAAAATTACCGCTAACCTGAGTGGCTCCGGGTGTTGAAGCAATGGCAATAGTATATAAACCAACGGCATTGGTTGTAACCTGCCTAACTTCGCTATAAAGCACCAATGCATTCTGAGCAGCGTTGTCTTGTATACTTAGGCGTAAACTAATAGCTCTATTTCCAATTGGGAAACCTTTTGCATCTCTTAGTGCACCTTGATAATTTAATTGCTGGGGTATTTGTGCTACAATCACGGTGCTTATACTCACAAATAAGAGCAACAGAAGTATTTTTTTTAATTTGTATAAAGTATTCATCCTTTTATCGTGTTTAAAAAATAAAAAAGCAATTAATGGTTATCTCATAAACAACCAAAACGTGCATTTTAATATATTATATTCAGTTTAACAGATGAATGGACTTAATTGGGCGATGAGTGGTAGCATTTAGTAGACGGAAAGTGCAAATCGAATTAGATTAGTCGAAATTATATCGTTTCAACACCAGGGTTTATCCAACTTATCTGGTGGAATAAATGAAGAAGCACTATACCTGATGATTTTTTAGCGTATATTTACACGCATTAAAAACTCCCTAGCATACGGAATTGTTACACATATGACATTTGATTACAACAGCACCCGGAAAAAATTAATTCTTTCAGAATATGGACGCAATGTGCAGAATATGGTGGGCTTTATTTGCGATTTGCCTACCAAGGAAGAACGCAACCAATATGCACAAGTGGTTATTGATTTAATGGGATTTCTAAATCCGCATTTACGGGATGTGGCTGATTTTAAACATAAATTATGGGATCATTTACACATTATTTCCGATTTTAAGATTGATGTAGATTCTCCCTACCCCAAACCATTGCCAGAGGCCATTCATTTTAAACCAAAACCTCTAAATTATCCGCAGCAACGCATTCGGTATAAGCATTATGGCAAAACGGTAGAAATTATGATTAGTCGTGCTAAAGAGATGGCCGACCCAGAACGTAAGCAACAATTGGTAGAGGCTATTGCCAACTTCATGAAAATGGCTTATGTAACCTGGAATAAAGACAATGTATCTGACGAAACTATCATTAAAGATTTAAAAGAATTTTCGGGTGGCGAATTGCAGCTGAACGAAAATGTGAATCTAAATAAAGTAGAATACCGTCAGGCGGCACCCGCTAGACCTAGAAATCAGCATAATAAAGGCCGCTCAAACAATAAAAACAATAGTAATAACCGCCAACGCAGCAATAATGGTGCTAAACGTTACTAATCTCATTGACCCAATCCTCATTTTCTAAGTAAATATGAACGCATTTGAAATTATTGGAGGCAAACCATTAAAAGGCGAAATTACTCCTCAAGGCGCAAAAAACGAAGCTTTACAAATTATTTCGGCAGTTTTACTCACCGAAAAAAAGGTAACTATCAGCAATATACCCGATATTAAGGATGTAAATAAACTCATAGAATTATTAGGTGATTTGGGCGTAACAATTGAGCGCATTAACAAAGACACCTACACCTTTGAGGCTAAAAATATTGATTTAGATTTCTTCCAATCGGCAGCTTTTAGATCAAAAGGCGGCAGCTTAAGGGGTTCTATTATGATTGTGGGGCCTTTATTGGCTCGTTTTGGTAAAGCAGCCATTCCGAAACCAGGTGGTGACAAAATTGGACGTCGTAGATTGGATACGCACTTTTTAGGTTTTGAAAAACTAGGTGCCCGTTTTGATTACGATGCAAAAACCAACTTTTTTACGGTAGATGCCACCAACTTAAAAGGAACATATATTTTATTGGATGAAGCTTCGGTAACCGGAACAGCCAACGTAGTAATGGCTGCCGCTTTAGCCAAAGGCACTACCACCTTATACAATGCTGCCTGCGAACCCTACTTGCAGCAATTATGCAAAATGCTAAACCGCATGGGTGCTAAAATTTCGGGTATTGGTTCTAATTTATTAACCATTGAGGGTGTAACTAAACTGGGTGGAACGGAACACCGCATGTTACCCGATATGATTGAAATTGGTTCTTTTATCGGCTTGGCCGCCATGACTCAATCGGAAATTACCATTAAAGATGTGCATTTCGAGGAATTGGGAATTATTCCAGATATCTTTAGAAGATTAGGTATTCAACTAGAGCGTCGTGGCGATGATTTATTCATCCCTGCTCAAAAACATTACGAAATAGAAAGCTTTATTGATGGTTCTATTATGACCATTGCCGATGCGCCATGGCCGGGCTTTACTCCCGATTTATTGAGCATTATACTCGTGGTTGCTACCCAAGCAAAAGGAACGGTACTCATTCACCAAAAAATGTTTGAAAG
>JBIIBV010000038.1:0-15897 GCA_044239195.1 Sphingobacteriaceae bacterium
ATGAAAATCTGTATTTTTACCCGTCATTATTTGGCAAAATACCGATAATTTTAGCTTTTATTCAAAAATATACCCGCATTTTGGCACAATCAACCTCCGCAGCCTTCGACGCAGTTATTCAGAACTGTAAAGAGTTGTTTTTAAAGAAAACAAAAGATTACGGAACAGCTTGGCGCATTTTGCGTTTATCGAGCATTACCGATCAGGTGTTTATTAAGGCTCAACGCATCCGCACCCTCGAGCAAAAAAAAGTATCGAAAGTAGGTGAAGATATTGAATCGGAATACATTGGTATTGTAAATTATTGCGTTATTGCCATGTTGCAAGAGGAGTTGGGCGATGATACGGCTACCGAACTTTCGGTAGAAGAAGTAGACGTACTGTTTGATAGAAAGGTACAAGAAACCAAAGAGTTGATGTTTGCCAAGAACCACGATTATGGCGAAGCTTGGCGTGATATGCGTATTAGCTCTTTAACCGATTTGATTTTAATGAAACTCTTGCGGGTAAAACAAATTGAAGATAACGATGGCCAAACTTTGGCATCGGAAGGTATTAAAGCCAATTATCAAGATATGTTAAACTATTCCGTTTTTGCATTGATTAAAATTAGCGAAGGTGAAAAAATTTAGTATTGCGTTTAGTCGAATTTTAGTAGGGCTTTTATTCATTTTCTCGGGCCTAATCAAAGCCAACGATCCCTTAGGATTTAGCTATAAATTAGAAGAATATTTTGAGGTTTTTCACCTCACGGTTTTCAACGATTACGCTGCTATACTGGCCATTTTTTTATGTGGCCTAGAGATCATATTAGGTGCGGCGCTTTTGATAGGGATATATGCTAAAAAAGTAGCGTGGGGGCTATTGGGCCTTATTTTCTTCTTTACCTTTTTAACTTTTTACTCTGCCTATTTTAAAGTGGTTACCTCTTGCGGTTGTTTTGGCGATGCCATTCCGCTTACACCTTGGCAATCGTTTAGTAAAGATGTGGTGCTGCTTGTATTTATTCTGATTTTGTTCGTTTACCACAGTCAACTAACACCACTTATTAACAAAGCTACCATGCAGGCAAGTTTGCTTGGGCCACTTTGTATCATAGGATTTGGTGCTGGGTTTTTCACCCTAAAATATGGGCCAGTTTTCGATTTTTTGCCTTATAAAATTGGTAACAACATTCCCCAATTGATGGTAGCACCTCCCGGCGCTCCGCAAGACGAATACGAAATTCAGTATAGCTTAAAAAACAGTAAAACGGGCGCAACCAAATCGCTTACCGATAAGGAATACCTAAAGCAAGAAGTTTGGAAAGATAGTACCTGGGTAATTGTAGGCGATCCGGAATCTAAATTGATTAAGAAAGGCTACGAGGTAAAAATAAAGGATTTAAAAATTATCGACCCGGCAGGTGAGGATTTTACCAAGCTTATTTTGGAGTATCCCGACTATCAGTTTATTGTGGTGGCCTACGATCTAAAAAACGCCGATCGTTATGCTTTGAAAAGAATTAACGATACGGGTAAGGAGCTGGCAAAAGAGTTTAGAGTACCTACTATCTTTTTAACGGCATCGTCTATACCAGAATCGTATGCACTCAACCGGGTGTTGTTTTTAGATTTCCCATTTTTCTTTGCCGATGCCGTGCCTTTAAAAAGTATGGTTCGGGCCAATCCGGGTATTTTGCTGCTTAAAAACGGGGTGGTGCTAAATAAATGGCATTTCCGTACGTTCCCATCAGCAGAAAACCTACGCAAAACCTACTTTACAAAATAAGCTTCCATTTTCATGAGAATATATTTAGTTGGATTTATGGGCAGTGGTAAAACCACTTTTGGGCGCAAATTAGCACAAAAGCTTGGCTATGCCTTTGCCGATTTAGACGAACGCTTGGCTGCTCATACTGGTAAAACCATTCCAGAATTGTTTGCCAATTTAGGCGAAGCCGGTTTTCGTAAATTAGAACAAGAAGTATTGCACCAAACCATGGCCGATGCCGATGTAGTGGTCTCAACCGGTGGCGGAACGCCTTGTTTTTTTGATAATATGGCTTGGATGAATATGCATGGAAAAACCGTGTATATGCATTTAGATGCCAAAGCCTTGGCTAGCCGATTGGAGCATGCGAAATCGCCCAGACCACTACTGGCCGGAAGAAAAGGGGATGAACTGTTGCTGTTTATTGAGGAAAAATTAGCCGAACGCCAAGCCTTTTATCAGCAGGCAAACATGATGGTTAGCGGCCTCGATCTAACGCCCGAAAAATTATTGGTTTATTTAGAAGCGGCTCAGGTAAGATAAACGGTATCCTCTTCGCCGGGGCTATCTAGCACCACCAAAACATGTTCTTTTAATACAGTGGCCAATTGCAAGCCCGTATAATCTGGTGCAACCGGAAAACGACGGTGACTGCGATCTACCAATACCACGGTGCGTATTTTTTTTAGTGGAATGTTTAAGAAATAACCCAATCCGTATACCAAGGTGCGGCCGCTGTTTAATACATCATCTACCAATATAACTACCTGGTTTTCTACTTCGTTTAAAGGCACATCGGCAGTGGCTTGTAAATGGTGGCTATCTTTATCTAACTCAATGCTCATGAGCCTTACTTTGATGGAAGAAATCTTTTCCAGCACTTTTTTTAGTCGCTGAGCCACCGTAAAGCCACGGTTTAAAATCCCAGCTACAACTAGTTCTTTCTCTTCTAAATTGTCCTCCAAAATTTGATACGCTATGCGTTCAATTTTTTGTTGAATTTGTTTTTGATTGAGTATAAGTACTTTTTTTTCGCTCATGATTTTGCCTTCCTGCATTCTAAGATACGCTTATTTCGGATAGGGATAAAATACAAAATTGGCACCTTCAGGCACAATGACAAACAAACACATAAAATGGTGTGCATTTTTATATTGATCAATGAATGCCTGCTTTTTGGCAGGTTTTATAATGCCTTTCTCTACAAATTCTTCGAGGGTAGATGCGTTTATGCTCCAGCCCGTATGCAATTCTTCTTTATTTAAAATTAATTCACCTACGCTTACCTCGTGTTGGTGGGCTACAAAAATGGGATAGGCAGAAAAGCCTTCTACCATAATCTCGGTGGAGATTTCTTTCATAGATTCGGCGTAAAATTTTAAATCGGCCTCTAAGCTTTTTAGCGGACTTTCTTTCGGCTTGGCCGCTTGGCTCTCCCCATCGGGGTTTAATAATTCTTCTGGATTCATTTTTTTAATACCAATAAAGCCACATTTTCTACGTGTTGGGTTTGTGGAAACATATCAACCGGACGAATTCGGGTAACAGTATATTTTTCTTGTAACAAAGCAATATCACGGGCTTGCGTAGCGGCATTGCAACTTACGTACACAATTTTTTCTGCTTCCATTTCTAGTAAACGAGCTACTACATCGGGGTGCATACCGGCTCGTGGTGGATCGGTAATTACCACATCGGCTTTACCATGTTGCGCAATAAATTCGGGCGTTAAAATATCTTTCATATCGCCAGCATAGAAATCGGTATTGGCTATTTGGTTGAGCTCGGCATTGGCTTTGGCATCTTCAATAGCCGTGGGCACATACTCTACACCAATTACTTTTTTCACTTTTCGGGCTACGAATTGGGCAATGGTACCAGCTCCGGTGTATAAATCGTAAACCAATTCATCGCCTTTTAAATCGGCAAAATCGCGGGTAATTTTATACAACTCATAGGCTTGTGCCGAATTGGTTTGGTAAAACGATTTGGCTCCAATTTTAAATCGTAGTCCTTCCATTTCTTCAAAAATATGGTCGCGGCCATTGAATACTACAATGTCTTGATCGAAAATGGTGTCGTTTTTTTTCTGATTTTCGATGTACAATAAGGAAGTGATTTCTGGGAAACTGTCTTTTAAATGCGTCATCAAGCCCTTAATCCTTTTTTTATCTGCATAAGCAAATACCACAATCACCATAATTTCGCCGGTAGAACTGGTGCGAATAATCAGGTTACGTAAAGCGCCTTCATGTTGGCGTAAATCGTAAAAAGAGAGTTCGTTTTTTAAGGCATATTCCCGCACTGCATTTCGAATGGCATTCGAAGGTTCGGCTTGTAGGTAGCAATGCTCAATGTCTAAAATTTTATCGAAACGGCTAGGCACGTGAAAGCCCAAGGCATCCATGCTGAGGTCGTCGCGGTTGGCCATATCGCCATCGTCCAGCCAACGTTTATTCGAAAACGTAAATTCTAATTTATTTCTATAGTATTGGGTTTCTGCAGAACCTAAAATAGGCTCGGCGCCCGTGGTATTTACCCCACCCAAACGTTCTAGGGCATCTAATACTGTTTTTTGTTTGAAACGAGTTTGTGCCTCGTAGCTTAGGTGTTGCCATTTACAGCCTCCGCAGGTGCCAAAATGAGCGCAAAAAGATTCGGTTCTGTCGGGAGAGTGCTGTTTAAAAGCGGTAATTTTCGCCTCGGCCAAGTTTTTCTTTACTCGGGTTATTTGTATATCTACCACATCGCCAGGAACGGCTTTTTCAATAAATAACACCAAATCTTGGTATTTTGCCACGCCTTTGCCTTGTTCGGCAATGTCTATTACGGCAATATTTTCTAGAAACTGAATCTCGGCAGGCACTTTTTTCATAGCGGCCAAAATTACGGTTTAAATCTCGTTGTGGAAAGAAGAATGCTTAATTCGTAACCATCAAATACAAACTATTGGCAGTTACCTGGTAGCTTTTTAAGCTTTTTGTAGCCGGGGCTTTAACCGGTGTGCCATCAAATAACGAAAATTTGGCGCCACTGCAGGGATCGGTTGCGGTAAGGCTGGGATTATCGAGGGTAACAGCACACTTATTTTGAGGATTTACGGAGCTGCAGCGGTCGTAAGCCACGAACACATTATCAGCCCTGCGGTAAATGATAATTCCGGCTACCCCGTGTCCACTAATAACAACTGCTCCGCCGGGACTATTGAGCGCACTCATACTCGGATCGTTTATAGGAACGGTATAATTCACATATACATCAGGAATGTAAGTGCCATCGTCTTTTCCGCAGCTTAAAAGCAGCAAAATAGATAGGGCTAATACGCTCCGAAATTTCATGTTTAGCTAATTTCTGATTGAAATTGTTTTAAGAAACGCACATCGTTCTCGGAGAATAAACGCAAATCTTTAATCTCATATTTTAGGTTGGTTATGCGTTCTATACCCATACCAAAAGCAAAGCCGGTGTATTTTTTTGAGTCGATACCGCAGTTTTCTAACACATTGGGGTCTACCATGCCGCAACCTAAAATTTCTACCCAGCCCGAGCCTTTACACATGTTGCAACCAGCGCCTTTGCAAATACTGCACGATATATCCATTTCTGCTGAAGGTTCAGTGAATGGGAAATACGATGGGCGAAAGCGCACTTGTGTGCCTTCGCCGTATAGTTCTTGAACGAAATAGAATAAGGTTTGTTTTAAATCGGCAAAGGATACGTTTTCATCTACATACAAGCCTTCAATTTGATGAAAAAAGCAGTGTGCACGAGCCGAAATGGCTTCGTTGCGGTAAACACGGCCCGGCATAATGGAGCGGAAAGGTGGTTTGCCTTGTTCCATCATACGCACTTGTACCGATGAAGTGTGGGTACGCAAAGCGATGTCGCCTTTTTCGCCTCCTTTTTTGATGAAGAAGGTATCCTGCATGTCTCTTGCCGGATGCTCTTCGGGGAAGTTTAAAGCCGAAAAATTATGCCAGTCGTCTTCAATTTCGGGCCCTTCGGCTACCGTAAAACCTAATTTTTTAAATATTTCTACAATTTCTCGGCGCACCAATTGTAAAGGATGACGAGCACCCAATTCCATACCTTCGCCGGGTAGGGTGAGGTCGGTATCTAATTTTTGGGTGCTTGTGCTCGATTCAAATTGCGCTTTGCAGGCCTCGAATTTTGCCTCGGCTACTTGTTTAAATTCGTTTAATACTTTACCAAAAACTCGTTTTTCTTCGGGTCCTACCGATTTAAATTCATCAAACAATTCTTTAACAATGCCTTTGCTACCTAAAAATTTAATACGGAAGCTTTCTACCTCTTCGGCAGTGGCAGGGCTAAATTGATTGATTTCGGCGGTGTATTGGTCGAGTTTTGCTTGCATAATTTTATCGGGCGAAGCCCAAAATAACAGTTTTATTTAATAACTCCCAACTCTTTGCCCACTTTGGTAAAGGCGGCAATGGCTTTGTCGAGGTGTGCTTGTTTATGTGCGGCAGACAATTGCACCCGAATACGGGCTTTGCCTTGGGCTACAACCGGGTAGTAAAACCCGATGACATAAATGCCTTCTTCGAGCATGCGGGCTGCAAAGCTTTGAGCCAGCTTGGCATCGTAAAGCATTACAGGTACAATGGGGTGTATGCCCGGTTTAATGTCAAAGCCAGCTTCGGTCATTTTGCTTCGGAAATATTGAGTATTGAACTCCAATTTATCGCGTAGTTCGGTGGTTTCGCTTAACATATCTAATACTGCAATAGAACCGCCTACAATAGAAGGAGCCAAGGTGTTCGAAAACAAATAAGGGCGTGAGCGCTGGCGCAATAAGTCGATAATTTCTTTTCGGCCAGAGGTAAAACCGCCCGAAGCGCCACCCAGGGCTTTGCCCAAAGTACCTGTAATAATATCAATTTGGCCCATTACGCCGTGGTGCTCGTGAGTACCGCGACCGGTTTTTCCCAGAAAGCCCGAACAATGGCATTCGTCAATCATGACCAAGGCTTGGTATTGTTCGGCTAAGGCGCAAATTTTATCTAATTGGGCAATGGTGCCATCCATAGAAAAAGCGCCATCGGTTACAATAATGCGGTGGCGTAGGTTTTGGGTAGCTTGTAATTGGGTTTCCAAATCAGCCATATCGTCGTGTTTGTAGCGGTAGCGTTGGGCTTTGCACAAACGTACGCCATCAATAATAGAGGCGTGGTTTAATTCATCAGAAATAATGGCATCTTGTTCGTTAAACAAAGGTTCAAAAACACCTCCATTGGCATCAAAAGCGGCGGCATATAAAATGGTGTCTTCGGTACCTAAAAATTCGGATAGTTTACGTTCCAATTCTTTATGAATGTCTTGCGTGCCACATATGAAACGTACCGATGATAATCCATAACCACGACTATCGATGGTGTCTTTTGCAGCGGCTATGACCCGAGGATGCGAACTAAGACCTAAATAATTGTTTGCACAAAAGTTGAGTACCTGCTTGTCGCCCTGCACCGAAATTTCGGCTCCTTGCGCCGACGTAATGATGCGCTCTTGTTTGTATAAACCAGCATCTTTAATGCTGCTCAGTTCTTGTTGAAGAACGGGTTGTAGGGTTTTGTACATTCCTTTGTAATTAAACCGTAAAATTAAGCAATTTGGGCTGAAATTTTTCATGTTTTTTCATGATGAATGGTGCAACTCTTACCAGATAAATAGCATCTTTACAGTATCTTCAAAGATTCATGAAACTACACTTTCTATTCTTCTTTTTATTGCTAAGTCAAGCTCTATTTGGGCAAACGGTACTCATAAGTGGTAAAGTGACCGATACCCAAGGGCAGCCCATTTCTTTTGCAAGTGTGTATGTGAAAGGTACAACCGTTGGTACTTCCGCCAATTCGGAGGGTTTGTATCAGTTACGTGTAAAGCAGGGCAGTATAGAATTGATGGTGCGGGCTGTAGGCTATGGCCAGTATAGCCAAGCCCTTTCGCTTGTGGCCGATACTAAACTTAATTTTAATTTACAACCCGAGGCCTATCAGTTAAGTGATGTGGTAATTAAAGCCGATGCCGAGGATCCGGCATATGCCATCATTCGTCAAGCCATAAAAAACCGCAAGTTGCACTTAACCGAGGTTAAAGCCTATACGGCCGAGGTATATATAAAGGGGATGCAAAAATTATTGGCCGCTCCTAAAAAATTTATGGGTTTAAATATCGATGAATTGGGTAAGCAATTGGGCTTAGATTCTAACCGAAGAGGGATTATTTACCTATCTGAATCTGAATCGAAATTGAGCTATCAACAACCGAATCAATATCGCGAAGAAATGCTTTCTTCGAAGACTTCGGGCAATAATAGGGCCTTCAGTTTTAATCGAGCTACAGATTTAAAGGTAAATTTTTATGAGAATTATCAGAGCTGGGAAGGCTTGAGTTTACGTCCGCTGGTATCGCCTATTGCCGATGATGCTTTTTTATATTATACCTATAAATTTTTGGGTAATACCGTAGAAAATGGGGAAATGGTGAATAAAATTCAGGTACTACCCAAAAGGGCTTCCGATCCGGTATTTCGTGGTAACATCTATATTTTAGAAGATTCGTGGCGTATTTACAGTACCGATTTGTATTTGAGCAAAGACAATAACCTGAATTTTGTAGATACGTTGAAAATTAAGCAAGATTTTATTCCAACGGGTGCCGATGGCTGGATGCCGGCTTCGGTAAAAATGGAGTTCAACGGCGGTTTTATGGGCTTTTCTTTTGGTGGATATTTTGTAGCAGTATTTAAAAACTACCAATTAGAGCCCGCTTTCGAAAAAAATAGTTTTAGAGAAGCCCTCCGAATAACGAGAGAAGTCAATAAAAAAGATTCTACCTATTGGGAACGATCGCGGCCCATACCCCTAACAGATGAGGAGACCACCGACTATTTGAAAAAAGAAACGCTGGCTGCTAAACGGGAATCGAAATCGTATTTAGATTCTTTAGACAGTAAGAGTAATATCTTTAAGCCGATGCGTTTTTTGATAGGTTCTGGTTACACCCATAGCAATCGATTTAAAAAAGAATATCTCCGCTTTAATTCCTTGTTGTGGTCTACTTTTTACAATACGATAGAAGGCTTTGGCTTGAACTATGGTGCGAATTATGTAAAACAAATAGATAGTTTAAGCAATAAATGGGTGCGCTATTCAGCCAATGTGCGTTACGGTTTTGCCAATCAATTAATTAATGCACACATCAAAGGTTCTTTGCCTGTTGGCAATGGGATATTCTCTTTTGCCTTAGGCTCCGACATACAAGATTTAAACAAGAGAGGATCGGTAACGCCCTTGCAAAATAGCATTAGTTCCCTATTTTATGAGCGTAACGATTTAAAATTGTATCACAATGCCTTTGCACAATTGGGACTTAGTGGTCGCATTTTAGGCAATGTGCGTACTTCTGCTTCCCTTGAGTTTGCCAGTCGAAAAAGTTTGCTGAACGCAAGCGCTTACCGCATAAACGATTTCGATGGTAGAGCGTTTAGTTCAAATAATCCCTTAAATCCTTCGCAGGATGTACCGCTTTTCCCGAACAATCAATCGGTTAAATTGGAACTTCGGGCTAGTTATAATTTTAGCAACAAGTATGTAACTTATCCAACGGGTAAATACTACCAAGCTTCAAAATACCCCACTTTGGGCCTGAACTATATACGTGGAATGAATGGATTTCTTTCATCAGATGTTCGTTACGATGTGTTAAGCTTTGATTTAACCAAATCAGATATTCCGTTGGGTTTTTATGGTAAATCATCCTTTTATGTTGCTGCTGGTAAATACCTTGATAATTCTTCGGTATTTTTCCCAGATTACCAACATTTTAGAGGCAATTTGCGTACGGCTTTTCAGGCCCAGCCCAATAGTTTTTTATTCTTAGACTATTATACACACAGTACAGCCGGACAATTTGTAGAAGCGCATGTTTCGCATAATTTTTCGGGATTTATCTTCAACAAAATTCCGCTCATACGTAAACTTAAACTCCAAGAATTGGTAGGGTTCAATTATTTAAAAACCCCCAATCTGAGTCATTATAATGAATGGTATGTTGGTGTACAATGGCTAAATTTCAAGGTATTTTACGGTCAAGCAAACGATTTAAGCCTAGCTCAAAATAGGGGCATTCGCATTGCTATCGGGCTGAATTAATTTTTTCCTATCTCCAATAAATTCCTTATACATGCGTTAAAAGGGTATGAAGTTTTTGTACCGTTTTTTGCTTGCTTTATTCTTTTTGGTGTGGTTAGGAGGCATGTATCTGGTATTTACCACTACCCAAGATATCAATCGTGCTGCAAAAATGACCGTGTGGTTAGCGCAATATGTAGCTAATCCGTATTTTATTGTATTGTTTGTTGGTGGCTTGGCAGCTATACTGGTTATTTTTTGGTTACCCATCTGGCTAAAAGCCTATCGCCAAAAACGTTTGCACAAGCGTTTGAAAAAAGAAGGAGTTTGGGCTTCTGTCCCCATTATTCACATTGTGGATACTCGACTTACAGTGAATAAAAATCCACGAATAGCAATTAGTGTACGTATATTAAATAAACTGGCAACTTTTGAACTTACGGTTTCTAGAGTGCAAATCCCTCGAGTGGGCGATTTAATAGATATATTTTATGATCCAAAAGATCCTACACTTGTAGTTCCGGCTGAATACTAGCTTTTTCATGGGCAATTCCTATCTTTGTAATTCATTTAACGCTGTTTGCAGCAGCATCAATGATTATGAAAAACTACCAAACCTTACTTTACTACTGCTATAGCCCTATAGTAGAAGCCGAGCAATTTGCCCTCGATCATTTAAAATTTTGTCAATCGTTAAATCTTGTGGGCCGAATTATTGTGGCCGATGAAGGGCTTAATGGTACTGTTTCGGGTACACCTGGGGCTTGTAAGGCCTATATGGATGCCGTATATGCAGACCCTCGTTTTGCCAAAACCGATTTTAAAATAGATGAGGTAGAGGAACCGTCATTTATTAAAATGCATTGCCGCTATAAATCAGAAATTGTGCATTCGGGCTTACGAAATCCAAAAATTATTGATCCAACTAAACAAACTGGGAAGCATTTAGAGCCAATGGACTTTCTAGCTATGAAAGATGAAGAAGATGTAGTGATTTTAGATGTGCGTTCTAATTACGAACACAATGTGGGTCGTTTTAAAAATGCCATTACCCTCGATATTGAGAATTTTAGAGAATTCCCAGAAAAGATAAACGAACTGGCACAATACAAAGACAAAAAAATTATAACCTATTGCACCGGCGGTATTAAATGCGAAAAAGCATCGGCATTGTTATTACACGAAGGTTTTAAGGACGTATATCAATTACATGGCGGTATTATTAAATACGGTAAAGAAGCTGGTGGTAAAGATTTTGAAGGTAAATGTTACGTATTTGATAATCGGGTTGCGGTGGATGTGAATTCGGAAAACCCCGTTTTAATTTCTACCTGTTTTAACTGTGGTACCATTACGGCTAAAATGATTAATTGCGCCAACCCAGAGTGCAACGAACACTTTACGCAATGCGATGCCTGCGGAGATGCCCTGCAAGGGTGCTGCTGCGAAACTTGCATGGAACACCCACGCAAACGAGCATACGATGGCACAGGCTATTATGTAAAAGTACCTCAGCCTGTAAATAACAGTAAAAAAGGTTTAAAGGCTGTAGCAAATGACTAAGTCTGTATCTAATTGGGGGGTAGTGATAGCCTTGCTGGTACTAGCCACTTGGGCTTTCAGTCTTTGTAATTTACTCGTTTTCACCATTAATTGGTCTAATCCCTGGGTATACGTGTTGGTGCTGTTGCAAATGCATTTGTACACAGGCCTTTTTATTACAGCCCACGATGCCATGCATGGAACGGTATCATCGAACAAGGTGTTAAACAATTTTATTGGCGGACTGTGTACGCTTTTATACGCCCTTTTTCCACTTCCTGTTTTATACCAAAAACATCACGAGCATCATCGGCATGTGCATACCGATAAGGATCCCGATTACCATCATGGGAATTTCTTCGCTTGGTATTTTAATTTTGTAAAAACGTATATAAAGTGGTGGCAAATTTTAATTTTAGCTACCTTATTTAACATATTAAAAATTTGGTTTACAGAAAGTAACCTGATCTTATTTTGGGTTGTTCCATCACTATTAAGTACGCTGCAATTATTCTTTTTTGGTACCTGGATGCCGCATCATGGAGAGCATGAGAATAACCATCAATCTAATACCCTACAAAAAAACCATTTATTAGCCTTTATAACCTGCTATTTTTTTGGCTACCATTATGAACATCACGATTCGCCGGGAACACCCTGGTGGAAGCTATGGCAATTAAAATAAGAGCGTAATTGCATTGTCATAAATAAACACATAGTTATTGGCTTAGCTTGGCAATAGTACCTTTGTTAAAATTAAAATCATGAAACATCGTTTTTTTTTCATAGTATGTTTATGCTTGGCTCAGTCGGCTTTGGCACAACGTACTACACAAAATTTGGCTACACTTAGTGGCAGTGTAAAAGATGCCTTAACCAACGAACCCTTAGTTGGGGTAACGGTGAGTATACAAGGCGTTAGTGGCGGTGTAAAAACCGATTCTGCTGGTATCTACCAGTTTAAAAATCTGAGGCCAGCTGTATATAACCTGCAGTTTTCATTGGTAGGCTATCAGAAAAAAATGCAGTTCGATGTACAATTAAGCAATGCCAGACCAATGGTGTTGGATGTATTGTTAGAGGCGCAGATGACCAGTCTGGGAGAGGTAAGTATTCGAGCTCCACTCTTTATAAAACCTGTTGAAAGCCCGGTTTCTTTGCGCAACATTGGTGTAACCGAAATAAAACGCAATCCGGGTGGTAACCGAGATATTTCCAAAGCCATTCAATCCTTACCTGGTGTAGCTACACAAGTTAGTTTCCGAAACGATATTGTTATTCGCGGAGGGGCTCCAAGCGAAAACCGATTTTATATTGATGGTATTGAAATTCCGAATATCAATCACTTTTCTACCCAAGGTTCTTCGGGTGGTCCGGTGGGCTTAATCAATGTCGATTTTATTCGAGATGTTGATTTTTATTCCGGAGCATTCCCTGCAAATCGAGGAAATACCCTCAGTTCGGTTTTCGAATTTCGTCAAAAAGATGGCCGCAGCGATAAGCTGAGTAGTTCACTTACAGTAGGTTCTAGCGATTTTGCAACAACTTTAGAAGGCCCCATCAATGCTAAAACTACTTTTTTAGCCTCTTATCGCTATTCGTATTTGCAAGGATTGTTTAAGCTATTGGGTTTACCCTTTTTACCAGCCTACCAAGATTATCAGTTTAAAATTAAGCATAAAATTAACCCTAAAAATGAGCTAACTTTTATCGGTTTAGGAGCTATAGACCGGTTTAAACTTAATTTTGATGCCGAAAAAACCGAAAGTAATCAATACATTTTAGATTATATTCCGGTAAATGAACAAAACAATTACACCTTTGGTATAACCTATCGCAACTACCGAGCAAAAGGAAACTCTTTATGGGTTATTAGCCGAAATTATTTTAAAAATAGAGCACTCAAATATCAAGACAACGACCCAGCAAAAACCAGCACCATCGATTATCTTTCATCAGAAGCAGAGAACAAATTCCGATTTGAGAACAATACCTTTATTGGTGGATATAAATTAAACTTGGGAGCTAGTGCCGAATCCTCGGCCTATAGTACCGATACCAAACAACTTTTTCCATTGGGTGCCGTGCAGTACCAATCGTCGTTGTCTATTTTTAAATATGGTCTGTTCGCTCAGTTGAGTAAAAGTTTTTTAAACGATAAACTAAACTTTTCGGCAGGTTTACGTGCAGATGCGAACAATTTTTCGGCTAACATGAATAATTTATTGAAAACCCTTTCACCGAGAGTTTCAGTTGCCTATAATTTTACCGAGAAACTGAGTATGAATGCCAATTTGGGACAATATTATCAATTACCTGCCTATACCTTATTGGGCTATCGGGCCCAAACTGGCGGAGCTTTAGAAAATACGGAAGCCCAATACATACGCTCAAAACAAGCGGTTTTAGGCTTTGAATACAACACCCTAAGTAATACCCGCTTTACGGTGGAAGGATTTTATAAATATTACGATCGCTACCCCATGGTACGGGTGTTTGGACGAGATATTCCTTTAGCCAATTTAGGAGCTGATTTTGGTGTAGTGGGCAACCGCGAACTCACCGGATTTGCACAAGGGCGCAGCTATGGGCTGGAGTTATTGGCCCAAAAACGATTAAAAGAAGGCTTTTACGGCTTAGCATCCTTCACCTTATTCCGTAGCGAATTTAAAGATCTGGCTAGCCAATACATACCTTCTTCATGGGATACTCGTTACATTGTGAGTGTAACGGCAGGTAAATTATTTGGCCGAAATTGGGAATTGGGTGCTCGTTTCCGCATGAGCGGTGGTGGTCCTTTTACGCCCTACGACCTAGCTACTTCTTCCTTAAAAACCAATTGGGATTTCTATCCGAGAGGAGTACCTAATTACAATCAATTGAATAGCCAACGTTTAAAAAACTTTGCGCAGTTAGATCTTCGCTTAGACAAAAAATATACCTTTAAGTCATTCAACTTAAACCTGTTTCTCGATATTCAGAATATAACGAATTCTGTTTATCAGCAACAAAAACAATTGGTATTAGATCGCTCGGCTAGTGGTGCACCGCAAAGTGACCCGGTTGATGCTACACGTTATAAAATGAAATTTATTGAAGATCCTGCTGGTACCATTTTGCCAACTATAGGAATTATATTCGATTTTTAATATGGGGAAAAAGGGAGTTTTATTGGTTAATTTGGGTACGCCCGATAGCCCATCAACAGCAGATGTACGAAAATATTTAGCCGAATTTTTGATGGATGGCCGAGTTATCGACGTTCCTTATGCCTTAAGGGCGCTGTTGGTTCGCG
This sequence comes from Sphingobacteriaceae bacterium, assembly GCA_044239195.1. Classification (GTDB taxonomy): domain Bacteria; phylum Bacteroidota; class Bacteroidia; order Sphingobacteriales; family Sphingobacteriaceae; genus JAIPAN01. The sequence goes on from JBIIBV010000038.1 coordinate 14,743, forward strand.
GTATTATTGTGCCATTTCGTGGTCCAAAATCTGCTAAAACCTATCGTGCCATTTGGTCTGAAAAAGGTTCTCCATTAATGCATTACAGTGTACGCTCTGCCGAATTGTTAAAAGAGCGTTTGGGTGATGAATACCATCTGGAATTGGCCATGCGTTACCAGAGTCCGTCTATCCAATCGGCTTTAGATAAGCTAAAAGCCGCTAAAGTTGACAGTATTCAAGTCATCCCACTTTTCCCGCAATACGCTTCGGCCACTACCGGCTCTATTCACGACAAGGTGATGGAAATCGTGCGCACTTGGCAAACCATTCCAAGCATTTCGTTTCTTAATTCTTTTCATGATGATGAAGGAGTGGTTAAAAATTTCGCCGAAAACGGAAAAAAATACCAGCCCGATACCTTCGACCACATTTTGTTCAGTTTCCATGGTTTGCCTCAGCGTCATTTGCGTAAAAGCGACGATAGTAAACAACATTGCTTAAAAGTTGATAAATGCTGTGAAACGATAACCGAGAATAATAAGTTTTGTTATAGCGCCCAATGTTACCGTACGGCTCAATTAATTGCTGCCGAGTTGGGCATTCCGAAAGAAAAATACACCATTACCTTTCAATCTCGGTTAGGACGCGACCCTTGGGCGCAACCTTATACCAGCGAAGTGATAGAGCATTTAGCTGAACATGGTGCCAAAAATATATTGGTGTTTTGCCCCGCTTTTGTGGCAGATTGTTTGGAAACTATTTTTGAAATTGCCGAAGAATACCAAGAAGAATTTGTAGAGGCTGGTGGCGAAAGAATTCAGTTGGTAGAAAGCCTAAACGATCATCCAATGTGGATTGATACCTTAGAGCGCTTGGTGAAAACGCCGATAAATTAAGCTATAATTTTTTTTAGAATTTTAACGGTAGTTCCGGTATGACTATCAACATAGGCTTTTGCCTTTGCCCCGGCACTATTCTCAGTATCCGCTTGCAGGAGTTTAAAACAGTCATTTAATTCAGCTTGGTTGATTATACTAAAGCCTGCTTCTAGCTCAACCAAATCTTTTGCTTCTTGGAATTTCTGATAGTTAGGGCCAAAAATTACGGGTAAGCCAAAAGCGGCCGCCTCTAAGGTATTGTGAATGCTTTTCCCAAAACCACCACCAATGTAGG
>JBIIBV010000039.1:0-15893 GCA_044239195.1 Sphingobacteriaceae bacterium
CAATGAACGTTTAGAATTTTTGGGCGATGCCATTTTGGGAGCTGTGGTAGCCGAAATGCTTTTTAAGCGATATCCGTATAAAAATGAGGGCTTTTTAACCGAAATGCGTTCTAAAATTGTAAGTAGGGTAAACTTAAACCAACTAGCCCGTAAACTTGGCTTTAACGAGTTGGTAGAATACGATGCCAAAATGGTAAACTACGGCAATAAACAAAGTTCGCTATTGGGCGATGCCTTTGAGGCTTTTATTGGTGCCGTTTACTTAGATAAAGGCTATAATTTTACCAAAGATCTTATTCTGAACCGCATTATACAAGACCACGTAGATGTGCACCAATTGGAATTAACCGAAACCAATTTTAAAAGCAAACTCATAGAATGGTGCCAACGTGAGGGTAAAGATTTTGCATTCGAACCCCTTGTAAATGAGGCCGGTGATTCTGAAAAATTATTTTCTATCCAGGCACTTGTTGATGGTGAAGCAGTAGGTTTGGGCCGTGATTTTAACAAGAAAAATGCCGAAAAAATGGCTGCCGAAAAGGCTTGCGAAACTTTAAGTATCTAAGTATGAAATTCATTCGAAATATAGTTGCTAGCCTGTATTTAGTATGGGGTTTGGTGGTTTTCATCGCCTTCATGCTGTTGATGTTTCCTTTTATCATTCTCATTCAACTCTTATTTAAAGGCAAAAAAGCACAAGCCTTATCTTTTACCTGCTTGCGTATTTGGGCTAAGGCGGTAGCTATTTTATGCTTGTACCGCATTAAAATAAAAAATAGAGAGGTCGTAGACACTTCACAATCCTACATTTATGTGTGTAACCACGGTTCCTACCTCGATGCCATTTCGGTAGTATTGGCAGCCCCCCAAGCTTTTAAGCCTTTGGGTAAAATAGAAATGGTAAAAGCCCCTATTTTTGGCATTTTATATAAAAAACTAGTCGTTATGCTCGACCGAAAAAGCCCAGAAAGCAGAGCAGCTAGTGTGCAAGCACTAAAAGTAGAAATTGCCGCCGGGCAGTCTATTTTTATTTTTCCGGAAGGTACCATGAATACCACCGATGAGTTGTTGGGTAATTTTTACGATGGTGCTTTTCGCATAGCCATTGAAACGCAAACGCCCCTTGTACCCATGGTGCTCATAAATGCCAAAGCATTGCTTCCACGTAAAGCCCCTTTACAGGTAAAACCAGGAACCATTACTTGTTTATTTCTTCCGCCTGTACAGGTAAATGGTTTAGGCCTTGCAGATGTAGAAAGCCTAAAGGCTACCGTAAAAGCACAAATGGCCGAAGCCATTTTAGCAAATCAGTAAGCGCCCTACGCTTCGGCTAGAATCAAATTTATAGTATCTTTGCTCGATGATTAAATCAATGACCGGTTTCGGTTTAGCCACTCGTGATACGGGAAATTGTAAAATTACCGTAGAAATTAAATCGCTAAACAGTAAATTTTTAGAGCTCTCTTTAAAAATGCCCAAAGCCTATTCTGATAAGGAATTGCTCTTGCGAAACGAATGCAGTAAAAGCATTGAAAGAGGAAAGGCCTATGTGGCCCTAACTGTTGAAAATAATCAAACAGATACCAAAACTGCACAAATAGATCAGGCTAAATTGGCAGCGTACTATACGCAATTGAAGGCTGCAGCGGCCAATTTGGGCGATACAAGCAATAATCTATTCTCTTTGGCTTTGCACCTGCCCGAGGTAATTAGCTATACAGATGAAACCGGAAGCGAAGAAGAGTGGGCCCTTATTTTAGCAACTTTTGAACAAGCTTCCAAAGCTTTTCAGCAGTTTAGAGCCGATGAAGGTGCGGTGCTTAAAAAAGATCTAGAGCTACGTATTCAGCATATTTTAAGTGGCCTAGCCGAGGTGGAAATAGCGGAGAAAAAACGCATACCGGCCATTCGCGAACGCTTATCAACTATTTTAAACGAACATCTTTTAAAAGAACACATCGATGAAAATAGGTTCGAACAAGAACTCATTTATTACATCGATAAATTAGATATTACGGAAGAAAAAATCCGCTTAAAAAGTCATGCCGACTATTTTTTAAGCACCCTCAACCATGCCGATGCAAATGGCAAAAAATTAGGATTTATTTCCCAAGAAATAGGCAGAGAAATTAATACCATTGGTTCTAAAGCAAACGATGCGCATATGCAACAATTGGTGGTAAACATGAAAGAAGAATTAGAGAAAATTAAAGAACAATTACTCAACGTACTTTAATTATAGATAGTGGTATGCAACAAGGTAAACTCATTATATTTTCAGCCCCGTCGGGTGCAGGTAAAACTACCATTGTACACCATTTATTGGGTAAAATTCCGCAATTAGCTTTTTCGGTTTCGGCTACCACCCGTGCCAAAAGAGGCAACGAAATTGATGGAAAAGACTATTATTTTATAAGCAAAGAAGAGTTTTTGCACCGCATTGCCAAAAAAGAATTCGTAGAGTTTGAGGAAGTTTATACCGATAATTTTTACGGCACCTTGCGTTCAGAAATTGAACGTTTATGGAAGGAAGGCAAGCACGTTATTTTTGATATTGATGTAGAAGGCGGACTTCACTTAAAAAAGAAATTTGAAGAACATGCCTTGGCCGTTTTTGTGCAACCACCATCTTTAGAAGTGCTTGTAGAGCGTTTAACAAGTAGAGCTACCGATAGCCCTGAAAAATTGGCCGAACGCATAGAAAAAGCAGAAAAAGAGTTAAAATATGTGAGCAAATTTGATGTGATTTTACATAACAACGATTTGCAACTAGCTTGTACCGAAGCCGAACAATTGGTTCGGGATTTTCTGGCTAACTAATTCTTGTAACACAGCTATGAAAATTGGTTTATTCTTTGGTTCTTTTAATCCTATACATGCCGGGCATTTAATTATAGCCAATTACATGGCTACGTATACAGGCCTCGATCAGGTTTGGTTAGTGGTATCGCCACACAATCCCTTAAAAGAGAAAGAGAGCCTAGTACATACCTACGACCGGCTTGAAATGGTGCGCTTGGCAATAGATGATACCGAGAATTTACGGGTTTGCGATGTGGAGTTTCAATTGCCACAACCTTCTTATACCATTGATACGCTCACGCATTTAAAAGCAAAATATCCAGAACACAATTTCAACTTAATTATGGGCTCCGATAATTTGGCCTCCCTAAAAAAGTGGAAAAATTATGAGATTTTGCTTCGTGATTACCATATCATGGTCTATCCACGCCGGGGAACCGAGCTCCCCGAATTAGCTACGCATCCTTCGGTAAGTATAACCGAAACGCCTATTATGGAATTGTCGGCTACCTTTATTCGCCAAGCTATTAAAGACAAAAAGAGCATTCGTTTTTTTGTTCCCGATTCGGTTATTGAATTTATAGAAAGTAAAAGTTTATATAGCTAGAAATGGCCAAAGCAGGAACTATTCTAAAATTAAAACTACCCACCGACCCGCTGTGGGTAAAAAATGTAGTAGAAAGTAATATCGAAGAAATATTGATTGATCATGCTTTTTGCGAACAAAAAGCCGCTACTAATGCCATTACCATTATTGTTCAAAATCCGAATTTATCTGATTTGGTAAACGAAATGGCCCTATTGGCGCAAGAAGAAATGGAGCATTTTAAACGGGTGCACGATATTATTTTGGCTCGTGGCTTTGTATTGGGCAAAGAACGTAGAGATCATTACGTAAACGAATTGTTTCAGTTTTTAGTAAAAGGCGGTAGTCGCGAACAGCAATTGGTAGATCGCTTGCTATTTTCGGCCATGATTGAAGCCCGCAGTTGCGAACGTTTTAAAGTGATGTCGGAACATATTAATGATGCGGAATTAGCAGCTTTTTACCACGAACTGATGATTAGCGAAGCTGGACATTACACCATGTTTTTACGCATGGCTAAAAAATATGCCGGAAGCATTGATGTGGACAAACGTTGGCAAGATTTTTTAACCTACGAAGCCGGAGTAATTCAACGTTACGGCAAATCAGAAACCATACACGGTTAATTAGCCTCGTTTGTAAAGTAGAAAAATAGTTGGCTTTTTGTGTAAATCGGGTACTTGGGTTTTCCATTCGGCCACTGTTTTGGTTTTTATAAACTCTTCGGCCGAGGTAAGATTGCAAGCAATACAAAGTAGCGTTTGCGGGTGGCAGCTTCTCAATATTTCGTCTACTACTTGATTGTTGCGAAAAGGTGTTTCAATAAATAACTGGGTTTGGTTTAAGCGTTCGGCCAAGCCCTCTAATTCTTTAATACGCTTGGCTCTTGCCCCTCTATCAATAGGAAGATAGCCCTGAAAGGCAAAGCTTTGCCCGTTAAAGCCCGAACCCATGAGGGCTAACAAAATAGAACTTGGGCCCACTAGCGGTACTACTTCTATGCCCAATCGGTGAGCTTCGGCAATCAGTTCGGCACCGGGATCGGCTACACCGGGGCAGCCAGCTTCACTCATTAAGCCTACATCGTTTCCGGCTTTTATGGCTTTAAAATAAGATGCCAATTGCTGCTTATTGCTTCGTTTATCGAACACCAAAATATCCAATTCGCTTTGAGGTGTTTTAAGGCCCATGTATTTTAGCCAACGCCGAGCAGTTTTCTCGTTCTCTACCACATAGTGTCTTATCTGGTTAATGAGCTTGCTTTGTTCCAAAGGAATAACAGCGGCCACCGTTTCATCGGCCAATGGAACGGGTAAGAGGTAGAGTTTTCCGAAAGCCATGGTTTAGCGTAATTTTTGTAAGGCCGATTTTAGCCGAGGTAGCATTTCTTCAATATCAGCCAAAGAACACCCACCTACAGAAGCTCTAAACCAATTTACATCGGTACCGGTACCAAAGGCCGAAAAAGGAACCATACCAATTTTAGCTTCGCTAATAAGGTAAAAATTAATATCGGCACTGGTCTTTAAAACAGTACCATCTGGAGTGGTTTTACCGGCGTACTCTAATTGCACAGTGAGGTATATGGCTCCCATAGGTTCAATAGCATCTACAGAAAAACCTTCCGATTTTAATTGTTTGATGCCCTGGTAAAGGGTATCTAAACTTTTCTGAATTTGGATTTTAAATGCATTCAGGTACGTGTTTACCGAAACGGTATCTTTTAAAAAATGAGCGGTGGCAATTTGCTCTGCCTTTGGCGACCAAGCACCTACGTGGCCCAAAATTGATTTCATTTTACCGATAATAGCCTCTGGACCAAATCCCCAGCCCACCCGAACACCAGTAGCGGCAAAACATTTAGATATGCCATCAATGTACACCACGTACTCCTTTAACTCTGGGCGCAACCTTACTGGGTCTACGTGTTCGGTATTGTTAAACGTAAGCATGGAATAGATTTGATCATACAACAGATACAAAGGCTTTTCGCCTGCTTTGCGTTTTTTATTTTCTTCGAGAACCAAGTCGCAAATTTCCGTTAAGGCTTGTTTGCCAAACATGGTTCCGGTTGGGTTTAGTGGCGAACAAAGAGCTAATAAGGTAGCACCAGCTAGGTGTGGGCGCAACTCGTCGGCCGTAGGCATAAACAAATTCTCGGGCTTGGTGGGTACAGCTATACCTTCTGCTCCTGCAAGGTGGCAATAGTGGTTGTTGTTCCACGATGGTGCCGGATATACGACTTTATCTCCCGGATCAACCAGGGCTAAATACGTAGCATAAATTAGCGGACGAGAACCTCCTGCAATTAAAATTTCTTTTGCAGTATAGTGTAATTTGTATCGTTCTTCTAAAAATACACTTACTTGCTCCCGTAAGCTACTCACCCCATCTGCTGGTGGGTAGTTGGTATGGTTGGCGTGGTAGGCATCAATGATTCCGTGTTTTAACCCATTGGGTACAGGAAAAATAGCCGGATCAAAATCGCCGATAGTTAAATTGGCAATTTTCTCTCCCTTCTTTTTCAGCTCATTAATTTCCCCTCCGATTTTAATAATTTCGGATCCTTTAAGGGTTTGGGCCAATGCCGATACGCTCATGTGTGTTTAAATTTTGGTAAAGATAATTATTTGCTGGCCAAATTTTCGAGTGCTTGCTTTACTTTGGCAATGCTAAACCGAGATTACTACCTCCTCAAATTTTGCGGTAATTTCGGCAGTATATAAATTCCCTTTGTGTATGTTTAAAATCATTTTTTGATTTGCAAAAAAGCATAAAAAAAGATTACGCAAAAAACCGATTTAAGATGCATTTAAACGTTGTATCTTGAAATTTTGGTGTCAAACCAGGTCGTAAATCAGTACCTTTTCATCCTTTTATGTACCTTTAAACTTATGCAAATCCTCAATAAATACAACGAACACTTTAAGCAAGCTTTAGCCTCTTTAAACGAAAATCAATTAAAGGCTGTAAACCAATTAGATGGTCCGGTATTGGTAATTGCCGGTCCCGGAACGGGCAAAACCCAAATTTTAGCCGCCCGTATTGGTAAAATTTTGCTCGATACCGATACCCAAGCCCACAATATTTTATGCCTCACCTATACCGAAGCAGGTGCGGTGGCTATGCGTAAACGCTTGTTCGACTTTATTGGTCCAGAAGCATATCGGGTAAATATTTACACTTTCCATGCTTTTTGCAACGATATCATTCAAGAAAATCTAGATTATTTTGGCAAGCTGGAGTTGGATGTGCTCTCCGATTTGGAGCGCATAGATTTGTTTCGGAAATTGGTAAACAATTTTGATAAAGACCATCCGCTAAAGCGATTTAGAGGCGATGTGTATTACGAAATTAAGCGCTTGCAAAATCTTTTTGCCACCATGAAACGTGAAGATTGGTCGGGCGAATTTATTAGTGATAAAATTGATGAATACATAGAATTGGTAAAAGACTCTGAGCCGGGAAGTTCTTATTATGCCGACTATAAATACCAGAAGAAATATAAAGATAAGCAGCCCGGTGAACTAAAACCGGCATTTAATACCCTTTTAGAATCGCTCGAAAAATTACGTGCCGCTGCCAAGGAGTTTCCGGCCTACCGCAAACTGATGCAGCAGATGAATCGCTACGATTACGACGATATGATTTTGTGGGTGCTCGAGGCCTTTAAAAAAGATGAGTACTTATTGCTCAATTACCAAGAGCGTTTTCAGTATGTATTGGTAGACGAATACCAAGATACCAGCGGTTCTCAAAATGAACTCATTCAACTTTTGATTAGTTATTGGGATACCCCCAATATTTTTGTGGTGGGCGATGATGATCAATCTATTTTTAGGTTTCAGGGAGCCAACGTGCAAAATATAGAAGCTTACCACGCTACCTATGCTCATCAATTATACCAAGTGATGCTTACGGATAATTACCGTTCGTCGCAACATATTTTAGATACCGCAAGGGTGCTTATAGAGCAAAATAAAGAGCGGGTAAAATTGGAGGGGTTAAGCAAACATTTATTGGCTAAAAATGCGGCCTATGCCGGTTCTGAAGTAAAGCCGGTAATTAGAGCCTATGGTAGCCAATTCCAAGAATTTGCCCATATAACCCGTCAAGTGGAAAACTTAATTTCACAAGGTATAGCTCCGCAAGAAATAGCGATTATTTACAAAGAACATCGTTCGGGTGAAGAGTTGGCCCGTTATTTTCAGCTTAAAGATATTGCGGTGAACACCAAGAAAAAGGTGAATATTTTAACAGAACCCTTTGGTAAAAAAATCATCAAACTATTGCGTTATGTAGCTGCCGAAAAACAATTTCCGTACAGTGGCGATGGCTTACTTTTTGAGTTGATGCACTACGATTTCTACCAAATTGAACCGATGGATATTGCTAAGTTTAGCGTTGAGGTTAGCCAACAAAACCACGATGCTAAAGAACGAACCTCCATCCGAAGAAAACTGTATGAACTTGCTCGTAAGCCAGAAGCGGAGCTTAATACCGAGAGTTTAAAACAAATTCAGCGCTTAAGCAACGATTTAGAGTATTGGATTAAGGAAGCCGCCAACCTAACGCTTCATAATTTGTTCGAAAAAATGATGGTTCGAGGCGGTTTATTGGCATATGTATTGCAATCGGCAGATAAAACTTGGTTGATGCAAATGCTCACCTCTATTTTTAATTTCTTAAAAGATGAAAGCCGCAAAAAGCCCGATTTAAGTTTGGTGGAGTTTGTAAGTCTGCTCGATTCTTTAGAAGAGCACGATTTGCCCCTATCCTTAACGCACTCCATTTTTAACGAAACTGGCGTACATTTTTTAACCTGCCATAGCGCAAAAGGTTTGGAATTTGATTATGTGTTTTTAGTGGGCGCCAACCGCAAAGTTTGGGAAGAGAAGCGTAAAAATACAAGTGGCGAATTTAAGCTGCCCGACACGGTATTTTCGTCGCTGGCCAATACCAGTGATTTAGAGGAATTGCGCCGTTTGTTTTATGTAGCCATTACCCGTGCCCGTAAAGAATTGCTTATTTCGTACGTAAATGAAGATTCGAAGGGAAAACCACAAGAGCCCACCCTCTTTATTGGTGAAATTAAAGCCAGCACCGATGTGCAAGAAGAATTTGTAGAAGTACCTACAGCAGATTTAGAAGCCTTTTTTGTATTGCAGTTTAGTGCCGATGAACGGATTAATCCAGGTTTAATTGACGGGCCTTATATTGATCATTTATTAGAAAAATATAGCCTCAGCGTAACACACCTAAATAATTATTTAGACTGTCCGCTTAAATTTTATTTCAATAATTTAATTCGAGTGCCGAGCGGTAAAAACGATACCATGACTTTTGGTTCGGCTGTACACTGGGCCCTGAATAAATTGTTTAGAGCTCTGCCCGATAACAACCAAGAGTTCCATGCTATTGAACGTTTTATGGACGATTTTAAGTGGTATATGAAACGCAATCGAGAAGCCTTTACCGACGAACAATTTACCCGCAGGTTGGAGCATGGCGATAAAATTTTGCCCGCCTATTACGAGCGCTATGTAAACGAGTGGAATAAAAACACCCTTACCGAACATAAAATAAAACAGGTAGAAATAGGCGGTATTCCGGTAAAAGGCGACTTAGATAAAATTGAATTTGATGGCAAGCAAATTACCATTGTAGATTATAAAACGGGCAGCTATGAAAATGCCAAGGCCAAGCTAAAGCCGGCCGATGAGAAAAACATATTGGGTGGCGATTATTGGCGTCAAGCTGTGTTTTATCGCTTATTGGTAGAGAACGATCCACGCCACGATTGGGAGGTAAATTCTGTAGATTTTGATTTTATAGAACCTTATAACGATGAATATGTAAAAGCTAAGGTGCTTATTAAGCCCGAAGATTTACAAATCGTACGCAACCAGATAAAGGAAACTTTTGAGAACATTAAAAAACACCGTTTTGATGGTTGTGGCAAAGAAGATTGTAACTGGTGTACCTTTGTACGCAATAACTTTCAGGCGCCCGACACCTTGTTAGAACTAGCCGGAGCCGACGAAAATGGCATCGATTAAAGGAGACCTTAGAATCGATTCATAATTGAGCCCTCAGATTTCGAAAAACTAGATTATATTTGCCTTCCGAAAAATTGATTTGAACACCATGAGAGAACTACAATTTAGAGAAGCCCTTCGCGAAGCAATGAACGAAGAAATGAGAAAAGATGAAACCATCTTTTTAATAGGTGAAGAAGTGGCTGAGTACAATGGCGCCTATAAAGTGAGCCAGGGGATGTTAGAAGAGTTTGGCGAAAAACGTATTATAGATACTCCTATTGCCGAATTGGGTTTTACAGGTATTGCAGTTGGTGCTGCCATGAATGGTTTACGTCCCATTGTAGAATTCATGACCTTTAACTTCTCTTTAGTAGCTATTGACCAGGTAATTAATTCTGCTGCTAAAATGCTCTCCATGAGTGGTGGTCAATTTCCTATGCCTATGGTATTTCGTGGCCCAACCGGTAATGCCGGACAATTAGGTGCGCAACACTCTCAAAATTTCGAAAACTGGTATGCCAACTGCCCAGGTTTAAAAGTGGTAGTTCCGGCCGATCCCTACGAAGCAAAAGGCTTATTAAAATCAGCCATTATCGATCCAGATCCAGTAATTTTTATGGAATCGGAAGTGATGTATGGCGATAAAGGCTTAGTGCCCGAAGAAGAATATTATTTACCCATTGGCAAAGCTCGTGTGGTAAAAGAAGGTAGCGATGTAACCATTGTAACCTTTGGTAAAATGTTAAGCCGTGTGGTACTACCAGCGGTAGAAGAGCTAACTAAAGAAGGAATAAATGTAGAAGTAATTGATTTGCGTACCGTACGCCCCATTGATTACGCTACCGTAATTGCCTCGGTAAAGAAAACAAACCGCATGGTATTTGTAGAAGAAGCCTGGCCTTTAGCCTCTATTTCTACTGAAGTAAGCTTTAAAGTACAACGCGAAGCTTTCGATTATTTAGATGCGCCAATTATTCGTATTACCTCTGCCGATGTGCCCTTGCCTTATGCTTCAACACTAATTCAAGAAGCATTACCCAATGCAGAGCGTGTAATTAAAGCAGTAAAAGAGGTATTGTACCTAAATAAATAAACGATTTAACCAACCAATTGTAAAGAAAGCCCCGGTAATTATCGGGGCTTTCTTGTTTTTAAGCTATTTGAATTTGCCGCTTTATACTTTCTTCTAAAGAGATAAAAGTTTCGGTGCGTTGTATGCCGGGTGCAGCCTGTATGCCATCGTTTAACACTCGACGTAAGTGACTGGTATCTTTACAAATAATTTTAGCAAACATACTGTAAGCCCCAGTGCAGTAATGCAGTTCCACAATTTCTTTCACTTCTTTTAGGCGTTCTACCGCTTCGTTGTACTTCGATCCCTTTTGGAGATAAATACCTAGGAACGCACAAATATCGTAGCCAATTTTTTGAGCATTTACATTCAACTGCGAACCCTCAATAATGCCCATGTCTTGCATCTTTTTCATCCGAACGTGTACCGTTCCGCCGGAAATGATTAATCTTTTGGCAATTTCGGTGTAGGGAATGGTGGCGTCGGCCATTAAAATGGATAAAATTTCCTTATCTAAATTGTCAATTTCTAAATTTTGAGGCTTTTTTTCACTCATTTTTTAATAGTTTTTTATTAAAATACTTATTTCGTTGCTAATATAGTAAAAATTAAATAAGTTAATTATCATATTTGTAATAAATAACCCATTTGCTTATATTTGTATCAATGATTCGCAAGTTTCATGTTCCTGTGGGAAGTTTTTAACAGGTGAGAAAAGTCAAAGACTTTTCTAGAGGTTCGACTCCTTACCCCATAGCAACCTTATTCATTAGGTTTATAATTGGTTAGTTCGAAAAAGTCCCAGACGCCCGTCAGGGACTTTTTTATTTTACACCCTTTTGACTACAAAAAAAGCCCCCCGAAAATCGAGAGGCTTTTCTGTTAGCGGATGGAATTATTTTACGCCGTATTTTTCTTGGTAACGCTTGTACAATTGTTTGTGCAAATTATCAAGGTTGATAGTTCTTCCTTGAATGAATGCATTTTCTACTTTATTACCTAGCATATCCAAGGCATCGCCACCCGAAATAAATAAGGTAGCATCCTTGCCTACTTCCAAGCTGCCAGTGGTTTTATCAACACCTAATATTTTGGCTGTATTAATTGTGATAAGTGCCAAGGCTTGTTCCTTGCTCAAGCCATAGGCTGCAGCAGTACCCGCCTGAAAAGGCAAGCTACGTATACGGTCTACCCGGTTATTACCACCTAATGCTACCAATACGCCTGCATCTTGTAAAATTTTTGGTAATGTGTAGGGTAAGTATACGTCATCGTCGTTTTTATCGGGTAATGCTTGGGTTTCGGCAAGAATTACTGGAATCTGATTTTCTTTTAACACATCGGCTATTACATATGCTTCGCTAGCACCCACAAGTACCAGGTTTAGGCCAAATGATTTGGCAAAATTGATAGCCTGTAACATGCCCGTTGCCTGGTTTACATTTACAAATAGCTTTTTGCTACCATCAAATAAACCCTTTAAAGCTTCGAAACGAGCATTGGTAACGGCAGGTTTTGCTAGTTGCGCATAAGCTTTAGCTTCTGTAAAATAGCTATTTAGTTGATCTATGGCTTTTTGCCCGGCTTCTGCACCCGGTCCGGTACCTTGTGTGCTTGGCCAATTTACATGTACCGCTATGTCTTTTTTGTAAGCGGCATCTTCCCAATTCCAGGCATCAAGTGTAACTACTGATGATTGTCCCGAAATTAGATCGCCTAGTGGAGTAGGTTGTGCCATCAAAATTCCATTAGAACGGGTGGTTGGGATTACTTTAGAATCGGTGTTAAATGCAATTAGAGAACGTACGTGTGGGTTCAATTCACCCACTTCGGTTCCATCATCGGTACTACGAGCACCCAATTCAATTTCTACCAAACCTAAAATGGTGTTGGGTACAATAAAGCCTGGGTAAACGTGTTTTCCATTAGCATCAATGGTATTGGCTCCGGCAATGCTTGGTGCTTCTCCTTCGCCTAGGGCGGTAATTTTACCTCCATTAAAAGCAATAAAGCCATTGTTAATTACAAGCCCTGTTGCCGTGTGTATGGTAGCATGGCTAATTATAATAGGCTTATTTTGCGCCTTACTTGGTAATATGTTTGCTTGGCCGAAACAAAGGGTGCTTAACACCAGTGCGGCAAGACTTAAAATATATCTTTTCATCTCTTTTTCTCTAAATTTTTTATCGATTGTTGTTTACAAATTGATCTTCTTCCAAGGTTTCGCATTCGTATAAACGCTGACGTTGCATGCTTGGACGTTGGGTAGCGCTTCCCCCATTTTTGGCATCCATCATTTTTTGGATAATGCGTCCTTTTTCGGCGTTCATTGTTTTTAGACTTTCGGCATTCTTGTTCAAATCCCAATATTGTATACCATCTACAAAGGTTTTTTCTGCTAAGGCATAAACAGATAATGGGTTGGCAGACCAGAGTACCAAATCGGCGTCTTTACCTGCTTTAATACTACCTACACGATTATCTATGTGCATCATTTTAGCTGGGTTTAAGGTAACCAATTTAAAGGCTTCTTCTTCGCTCATACCACCGTAGGTAATGGCTTTACCAGCTTCTTGGTTTAAACGACGGGCCATTTCGGCATCATCGGAATTAAAGCCGGTTACAACGCCCATTTGGTGCATTAAGGCTCCATTGTACGGGATGGCTTCGAGTACTTCGCTTTTGTAGCCCCACCAATCGGAGAACGTAGAAGCTGCGATACCTCTAGCAGCCATTTTATCGGCCATTTTATAACCCTCTAAAATATGGGTAAAGGTGTTTATTTTAAAGCCCATAGAATCGGCAACGTGCATGAGCATGTTAATTTCCGATTGTACGTAAGAATGGCAGGTAATAAATCGTTTTTGATTTAAAATTTCTACCAAGGCATCTAATTCTAAATCTCTACGAACTGTATTTCCTTTTACAGCACGTGCTGCTTCGTATTCTTTAGCACGGGTAAAGGCATCTACGTATACTTGCTCTACTCCCATGCGGCTTTGAGGGAAACGGCTAGCGTTCGATAGGAAACTTGGTGAATTACTTTGTTTCACATTCTCACCCAAGGCAAATTTGATGAAGCCATCACTTCCTTCAAATTTTAATTCTTCGGGCGTTTTACCCCAACGTAATTTAAGTACTTGGGTTTGTCCACCAATTGCATTGGCCGATCCGTGTAAAATATGGGAGGTGGTAACCCCACCGGCTAATTGGCGGTATATGTTTACATCTTCTGAGTTGATAATATCGGCAATGCGCACTTCTGAAGTTACAGATTGTGCCCCTTCATTAATACCACCCGAACCGGCAATGTGAGAGTGTTCATCAACAATACCTGGGGTTAATTGTTTGCCTGTAGCATCAATTACTTTGGCGGTACCAGCCGCTAGGTTTTTTCCGATGGCTTTAATTTTTCCATTTTCAATCAGCACGTCGGTATTGGGTAAAATACCCTCTTTTTCATTGGTCCAAACCGTTGCATTTTTAAACAATACGGTTTCTGCTTTTGGCGCTTCGGTATAACCGAAAGCGGTAAACGGATAAATAACACTTCCTACATCAGGCTTTTGTGTTTCTTTTTTCGCGGTTTCGGCAGCAGCTTTTACCTCTTCTTGGAAGGTTGCTGTCCATTTGCTGCTAGTACCGTCGGAGGCAATAGCTTCTCCTTTAAATACCAATGGGTTGGTTGCAGCAATAAATCCACTTAAGCGAATGGTTGCTGTTGGTTTCTTTTTAAGATCGAAGTATAAGTTTACTAAATCACCGGTACGACTAAAGGTGGCTTTTGTTTTTAAACTATCAGCTCCTTGACGCTCTACACTTACATCGTACGCATTTGCGGTGCCGGCTACTTTTAGTTTCAATTCACCTACACCGCCCAAGCTAAGGGCATAGCTACCACGTAAATCTTTCACATCCATTTTAGAAACTACAAACTGACGACCTTCCACCCAGTTTTCATAAATGGCGCTTTCTTTTTTAAACACCGCATCGGAGGTGATAATAAAGTTGGCCAATTTACCTGGGGCTAGGCTACCTACCTGATCGGCTACGCCCAATAAGCTAGCTGGTACTTCGGTAAGAGATTTTAAGGCTTGTTTTTCGCTTAAGCCATTCTCAATAGCGGTGCGAATATTTGCCATGAAATCTTTGCTACTCTCTAAACCGTATGCGGTAATGGCAAAGCGAACACCTGCTTTTTCTAAAGCTGCTGGGTTGCTTGGCGCCAATTCCCAATCTTTTAATTGGCTTAAGCTGATGTTACGAGCATCTACGGGGTTTTCTACATCATAGGGTTTCGGAAAGTTAACCGGAATAATGAAGCTTCCGCCGGTTGCTTTTATGGCGGCAATGCGTTGGTATTCTTTTCCGTCGGTTTTAAAGATGAATTGTTTGCCGAATTCATCTCCTATTTTGTCGGCTCTTAATACGCTTAAGGCATCGTTTACTTCAAAAACTTGAGGTAAGTTTTGCACTTTATTAAACTCGTCTAAAGAGATATTAAATTCTTCTTTTTGATTTTTATACCATTGTGCATCGAAATAGGTTTGGCGCAACAAAGCAATAGACCCCATTAATGAGGAGGGATAATTGTTGTTAGAGCTGCCTTTATTAAAGGAATATTGCGCAGCGGCTACATCTTTAAGGAACGCATTATTTTCTTTTTCATCATTTAAGCTAACCACGGACGAGGTGCCTCGGGCTATTCCATCACGATTGATAGCTTGTACAGCTCCAAATCCGTTTTTCTTTAATTCCTCAGCTTTCTTCGCATCTACGGTAAACATAGATTTTACAGCTATTTCGGGTCTGATGGCTTCGTTCCAGTTGTAAGCCCCAACTTTGGTGCTGGTAAACACTGTAGAACGACCTTGGCGGCCAAATCCGCCTGCTTGTGGGCGGCTAGCTTCGGAGAGGCCATAACTACTAAAGGCATCGATAAATGAAGGGTAAATAAATTTCCCTTTTAAATCAATTACAACATAACCTTTTGGAATGGTTAAGTTTTGACCAACGGCTTCGATTTTACGATTCTTTACCAAGAGGGTTCCGTTGCTAATGGTTTGTTCGGCATTAAGCACAATGGTAGCATTGGTAAATGCATACAAGCCTGGGCGCTTATCCCATGACCCATTTACCGGGTAAGTTTCTTGCGCCATGGCTGTAAAACCTGTTAGGAGCAAACAAAAGAGTACGAGTTTTTTCATGTGTTATTTTTTAATTTTTTCGAATGTTTAAATTAGCGATTCTGCCTTTTGGGAATACCTTTTCGAGGTAATTTTGCTGTTACACCCTGTAAAGAAATTATCTTCCATTATTTCGCAAATAATTCACGTAATTTGAATACACAAAATAGAAAAAATATGTATTCATTTCTTTTAAAATTTCACTC
>JBIIBV010000040.1:0-15852 GCA_044239195.1 Sphingobacteriaceae bacterium
CCATTAACGTAATGGCTACCTGGGTCATTTCGCTCATTTTCATTCCCATCATTTTCAGCTTTTTGCCCGTACCGCATACCAAACACACCAGCCACCTGAGTAGCCCTAAAACAACAAAATTATTAGCTTTTTTAGATCGCTTGGCCCATCAAAAGCGCAACCTTATTTATGTGGTTACTCTTTTGGTAGTAGTAGTTTCATTTATAGGAATATCCCGCATTAAAATTAATGGCTATGTGGTTGATGATTTGCCCAAAAACGATGCTGTGTATAAAGACATGAGCTTCTTTGCTCAAAACTTTAAAGGCATTTTACCGCTCGATATTAGTGTAGATACCCGCCGAAAAAACGGTGTAATGAACTTATCGGTAATAACTAAAATGAACCGTTTGCAAGATCTTATTTCTTCACATCCCGAATTTTCGAGAGCGGTATCCTTAGTAGAAGTATTGAAATTTTCATCGCAAACATTTTATGGCGGCGATACTACTTTTTACCGCTTACCGAATGAACTAGAAAAGAATTTCATTTTAGGCTATGCCTCCAACTCGGGCAAGGGCAATAGCAATTTGGTAAAAAACTTTATCGATAGTAACCGCCAAGTTACCCGCCTAAGTTTCCAAATGGCCGATGTGGGTTCCGATAAAATGAACAAACTAATTAACGAACTGGAGCCCCAAATCGATTCTATTTTCAATCCGAAACGTTACCACGTAGAACTAACTGGCTCTAGTATCATTTTTATTAAAGGCACCAATTACTTGGTAAAAAACCTCCGCGATAGTTTAATTTTAGCGGTTTTACTGATCGCACTGTTAATGTGGGGCTTGTTTAGAGGCTTCCGCATGATTCTCATTTCGCTCATCCCAAACATCGTTCCGCTTATTATTACGGCTGGCATTATGGGTTTTGCAGGCATTCCGCTAAAACCATCTACCATTCTGATTTTTAGTATTGCCTTTGGTATAGCTTCCGATCAAACCATTTATTTCTTAACCCGGTATCGCCAAGAGTTGCGTACCACCAATTGGACGATCTCTCAAATTGTGAGCGATACCATTAAAGAAACAGGCTTAAGCATGATTTACGTAGCCTTAATCCTATTCTTTGGATTTGGGATTTTCACCGCCTCTAGCTTCGGCGGTACCGTTGCCCTCGGATTATTGCTTTCCATAACCTTATTGGTGGCCCTAATTTCTAACCTTACCCTCTTGCCAGCCTTGTTATTAAGCCTTGAGAAACGTAAACAAAAAGAAAAAATGAAGCAAGGTTTGGTAGAACTACCAGCCGAAGAATTGAGTTAATCTTTTTTATTAGCCTGTTGTTGGTTTTTTTTTCGGTTAAGTAATTTATGCTGATGTTTCTCTTTTCGCGTTAAACTGAGCAAAAAACACAAGCAACCAAAACCCATGCCCAATACGCCTAAAACTGTAATCCAGCCGTAGTATGGTCCTTTTTCTGTTTGTACCCGGTAGCCAATAGCAACTAAAGTCATTCCAATAACCAGCAGGATAATGCCCATGCATACATATTGACATCTAAAAAACTTTTTTACGGGATTATCTTTCATGTTTTTGCGCTTAAAAAATATACACTAATAACTCAAAAATGGCGCTGCGTATTATATCCTATTTTCAACTGCTTTTTTTTAACTTTGCAGGCTTAATGTGGAGAGTATAGCGCTGATGTATAAAGAATATAAACAACTCAATTTATCGCAAACCGGAAAGGATATTCTGGAGTATTGGACAAGTCGTCAGATTTTTGAAAAAAGTATTCAAAACAGACCGGCCTCTAAGCCCTATACTTTTTATGAGGGGCCACCATCGGCCAATGGAATGCCAGGTATACACCACGTGATGGCCCGTTCCATTAAAGATATTTTTTGTCGCTATAAAACCTTAAAGGGCTACCAAGTAAAACGCAAAGGCGGTTGGGATACCCATGGCCTACCCATTGAATTGGCCGTAGAAAAAACCCTAGGTATCACCAAAGACGATATTGGAAAAAAAATTTCCGTAGCCGATTACAATGCCGCTTGCCGCAAAGAAGTGATGAAGTACACCGATGTGTGGAACGATTTAACTGAAAAAATGGGCTATTGGGTAGATCTAGACAATCCGTACATCACCTACGAAAACAACTATATCGAATCGCTTTGGTGGATTTTAAAAGAATTTCATAAAAAAGATCTGTTGTATAAAGGCTATACCGTACAGCCCTATTCTCCGGCAGCAGGTACCGGTTTAAGTTCGCACGAATTAAACCAGCCGGGCACCTATAAAATGCTTAAGGATACTTCTATTGTGGCTCAATTTCGCCCAAAAAGAGAGCAAAATCATCCTTTAATAAATACGTTATTTGCTGATGGGCAAGAGGATACGGTAATTTTAGCATGGACCACCACGCCCTGGACCTTGCCATCTAACTGTGCCCTAGCCGTTGGTGAAAAAATAAACTACGTAAAAGTAAACACCTTTAACTCCTACACTTTTGCCCCCGTAAGCGTGGTATTGGCTAAAGATTTGGTGTCAAAATATTTTAAAGCTGAAGCCGAAAATGGTGATTTTGCTGCGGTAAAAGCCGGCGATAAAGTATTGCCTTGGCGTATTGCTGCTAGCTTTACCGGTAAAGAGTTAGTTGGCATTCGGTACCACCAATTGATGCCTTATGTAACAAATGCTGAACTAGAAGAAAAAGCATTCCGTGTCATTCCTGCTGATTTTGTAACCACCGAGGATGGTACGGGTATAGTGCATACCGCTTCTGTTTTTGGTGCCGATGACTTTAGGGCCTGTAAAGAAAATGATGTGCCCTCGGTGATGGTACTAGACGAAAACGGTACCGAAGCCCCATTAGTGAATAAGCAAGGCAAATTTGTAGCCCAAGTAAGCGACTTTGCCGGCCAGTTCGTAAAGGAAGAGTTTTATAGCGATGAAATACGCAAAAACGCAGATTTTAGACCGGTAGATGTACAAATTGCCATCAAGCTAAAAGAAGAAAATAAAGCTTTTAAGGTAGAGAAATACGAACACAGCTATCCACACTGCTGGCGTACCGATAAACCCATTTTATATTACCCACTAGATAGTTGGTTCATTAAAACCACGGCCGTAAAAGACCGCATGGTAGAACTAAACAAAACCATTAACTGGAAACCCGAAGCTACCGGAACCGGACGTTTCGGCAATTGGTTAGAGAATTTGGTAGATTGGAATTTATCGCGTTCACGCTATTGGGGAACACCTTTGCCTATTTGGCGAAGCGAAGATGGTAGCGAAGAGCTTTGCATCGGTTCGGTAGAAGAATTAAAAGCCAACATGAAGCAAAGCCTGGCTTCTGCAGTACCCACTGCCGAGCAAAAAACCAACATGCAAAGCTATTTAAGTGCTTTAGAAAATGGTACGGCCGATATGCACCGCCCCTATGTAGACGACGTAGTATTGGTATCGGCAACAGGTAAAGCACTATTTCGCGAAACCGACCTCATTGATGTGTGGTTCGATTCGGGCGCCATGCCTTATGCACAATGGCATTATCCGTTTGAAAATAAAGAAGAATTTGCAAATGCTTATCCGGCCGATTTTATTGCCGAAGGCGTAGATCAAACCCGGGGCTGGTTCTTTACCCTGCATGCCATTGCCGTGATGCTGAACGATAGCGTGGCCTTTAAAAATGTGGTATCAAACGGATTGGTATTGGATAAAAACGGCAATAAAATGTCTAAGCGTTTGGGCAATGCCGTCGATCCGTTTGAAACCATAGAAACCTACAGCGCCGATGCTTCCCGCTGGTACATGATTAGCAATGCATCGCCTTGGGATAATTTGAAATTTAACCTCGAAGGCTTAGACGAAGTGCGTCGTAAGTTTTTTGGCACCCTTTATAATACCTATTCCTTCTTTGCACTATATGCGAACATTGATCGTTTTAGCTACAAAGAGCCGGAAATGGATATTCAGTTGCGACCGGAGATTGATCGTTGGATTATTTCCCTTTTAAATTCATTGATTAAAGAAGTTGATGGCTATTACGAAGATTTTGAGCCTACTAAGGCGGCCCGTGCTATTCAAAGCTTTGTAGATGAGCATTTGAGTAATTGGTATGTGCGCTTATGCCGTCGTCGTTTCTGGAAAGGGGAGTATACCGAAGATAAAATTTCGGCCTATCAAACACTTTATACCTGTTTAACTACTATTTCTAAATTGATGTCGCCCATTGCACCATTTTATGCAGATAGGCTATTCTTAGATTTAAATGAAGTAAGTGGTAAAGAAAGTGTAGAGTCGGTACATTTAGCTGATTTCCCAGCTTATCAACCTAATTTAGTTGATGTGGACTTAGAAGAGCGCATGGCTTTGGCACAAAATATCTCTTCTCTAACCTTGTCTTTGCGTAAAAAGGTAAGCATAAATGTGCGTCAACCTTTGAGTAAAATATTACTGCCAGTTATTAATAAAGGATTTCAAAATCAGGTGGAGCAAGTGAAAGAACTCATTCTATCTGAAACCAATATTAAAGACATTGAGTTTATTACCGATGCAGGTGGATTTATTAGTAAAAAAGTAAAACCCAATTTCAAAACCTTGGGCCCAAAAGTAGGGCAGGCGATGAAAGAAGTGGCTGCGGTGCTTACAGCCTTATCGCAAGAAGAAATTGCCCGCTTCGAAAATGAGGGCACATTCGCTATCCCAAATACCTCTTTTGTGGTTGATTTAAGTGATGTAGAAATGATGGCAGAAGATGTTCCAGGTTGGCAAGTAGCCACTTTAGGCGCACTAACGGTAGCCTTAGATATACATGTTTCTGAAGAATTAAAGCAAGAGGGAATTGCTAGAGAACTGGTTAATAGAATTCAGAACCTACGTAAAGAAAAAGATTTCTTGGTAACCGATCGTATTCAGGTTCGACTTTCTGACGATCAAACAATTAGCCCTGCAGTGAACAATAATTTAGCCTATATTTGTGCCGAAATTTTGGCAGACTCCTTGGTGTTGGAGTCCAATTTAAACACCACAGAAACCTTTGAAATAGATGATATTAAATTATTTGTTTCTATAACTAAAGTATAAGATGGATAAACACGAAAAGACCCGCTACTCGGATACAGAGTTGCAAGAATTTAAAGAACTTATTTTAGAAAAAATTAGAATTGCCCGAGAAGAATTATCGGCTTTTACCAGTGCTTTGAGTAACCCCAATGCCAATGGTACCGACGATACTGCCGGCACGTATAAAACCTTAGAAGATGGGTCGGCCACTTTAGAAAAAGAGCAAACCAATTTGTTTGCTGCCCGCCAAAAAAAGTTTATTGATAGTTTAGAAGCAGCCTTGGTGCGTATAGAGAATAAAACCTATGGCCTATGCCGCGAAACTGGAAAACTGATTCAGAAAGAACGTTTAATGGCCGTACCACATGCAACTTTAAGTATGGAGGCCAAAATAAAGCAGAACTAATGAAAGGCTATACAAAACCATTTGCAATCATTTTATTGGTTCTGTTAGCAGATCAAGTTTTGAAATTTTGGATCAAGCTGAACATGAGTCTTGGTCAAGAATTTCATGTATTGGGTCATTGGTTTATCATCCATTTTACCGAGAATAACGGTATGGCGTTTGGGGTAGAGTTTGGCGGCGAAGCTGGTAAATTGGCTTTATCGCTCATTCGTATTTTGGCCGTAAGCGGTATTGGTTATGGCTTGGTGCATTTAATTAAACACAAATACCACCGCGGTTTAATCACCAATGTTTCCTTAATTTTTGCCGGAGCTTTGGGTAATATCATCGATTCTACTTTTTATGGTAAACTGTTTAGTGCAAGTGATTATTTTGTAAAGGCGCAACTTTTCCCGGAAGCAGGAGGCTATGCCGGTTTGTTGCATGGAAAAGTGGTAGATATGCTCTATTTTCCACTCATAGAAACGCATTATCCTTCTTGGTTCCCCTTTTGGGCCAATCAACCATTTGTGTTTTTTCAACCGGTGTTTAACCTAGCCGATACGGCTATTAGTGTTGGGGTTATTGGTATTTTATTGTACCAGAAGCGTTATTTTAAAGAAAAACCTTTAGAAGAAAGTCAACCGCAAAGCGAAATGACTGAAGAATAAAAAAAGCCCTCCCGATTTCGGGAGGGCTTTTTTGTGAAGTACAAAGTGCTATTTACGCTCTTGGTATTTTGCTGGCGTACCCGACTTCGGAATGGCATTTTTAATGAATGTGCGCAAGTTCTCATTTGAAGTAGCTAAATCTTCCTTACGTAGGTACATCATGTGTCCACTGCGGTAGCCTTCCCAACTCATGCGATCTTTAAATTTACCGCTGGGGTCTATTTGCCATAAATTGTATTTCGCATTAAAATAATCGCAAGCACCATCGTAATAACCAGATTGAACTAACACCTTCAAATAGGGGTTTTCGGCCATTGCTTTTCCTAAATTATAGCCCGTATTATCTTGGGTTCTATCCCAAGGCCGTACAGGCCCAAATAAATAGTAGCTGAGGTCTGTTTTATAATTCAATTCGTCTCTTAAATAAATGTTCATGGCGGGCATAAACGAATGTTCCCAAGAACTTAATTCGGCATTGTAATCCGGTTCTTCACCGGCATTTTGGCGATCGATACCCAAGTATCTAGAATCTAAACGACCAATGGTAAAACCACGGTCTCTCAAAAGTTCTTTCCAGAAAAAGTTGGTAGAAATCTCAAAATTATGGTCTAAAATAGTTTGCTCAGATAAACCGGTATAACGAGCATAGGTAGCTGCAATTGATTTCCGCTTTGCTGGGTCTAAAGAACCACCTTTGGTTATCGCTGGTAACAATTCATCAATCGTAAATTTCTCTACTTCGGGTAAATAATCCGTTAAATCTTTCTGCTGTAAATCAGCAGGCAAGGCTTTATGATACCAAGCGGTAGCAGCAAAATAAGGCACATATAAAGCCGCAGCAACGGGGCCTTCTCTCTTAATTCCTAAATCGGTTGGAGATACCAATATCACGCCATTTAAATACATCCACTGTGCATCTTGTAGCTCCAAAGCTAAGCCAGATACTCGAGTTGTGCCATAGCTTTCGCCAATAAGAAATTTGGGCGATGCCCATCGTTTGTATTTGCTTACAAAGCTATTAATCCAAACTGCTAGGTATTTAATGTCGGCGTTTACACCAAAAAATTTTGCAGGGGCTCCCTCTTTAATCAGGGCACGAGAAAAACCGGTGTTTACCGGATCGATGTACACAATATCGGCTACATCTAAAATAGAATGCGGATTATCGTGCATGCCGTAGGGTTGCACGGGATATCCCTCATCATCTACATTGAGAATACGTGGTCCGGTGTAACCAATTTCCATCCAAACAGAGGGTGTTCCTGGGCCTCCGTTGAACGAAATTACTAAGGGACGAGTTGTTTTGTCTTTTACATCGGTACGTTCATAATAGGTGTAAAACACTTCAGCTATTGCTTGACCTTCCGCATCGGTTACCGGTTCGGTGCCAGCAATGGCTTTATAAGGCACTTGTTGCCCTTTAATGGTTATTGTATTTAAAACAGTAACTGTAGCATCTTTTTTTAAGTTTATTTTGTTCGATGGAGCAGTTGCTTCTGTTTTTTGTGCATGCGCCAAGCCCACTAGGCCTGCCGAACATAAAAGGGTGAAAATCAATTTTTTCATAATAGGGGTTGAATAGCTTTTGTTTTATAAAAATAACAAACTGTTCCGAATTTGCGTTCAAAACTAGAAAACACCTCAAATTTTTTAGCAACAGGCTGCAAATTTTGGTAAATTGAGAATGAATTTAAACATTAATCCATGAAAAAAATTAGCTTAATCGCTTTGCTAACCTTGTTTGTAGTACATCTGCAAGCCCAAACATTAGATCTCCGCAGAAAAATTGAAGTAACTGGTACCGCCGAACTTGAGGTAACGCCCGATATTATTTATATCAGCATTTCGCTGAAGGAATATCTAGATGGAAAGAAAAAAATAGGCATCGAATCTATAGAGCGGGCGCTTCAAACTGCGGTTTTAAAAGCGGGCATTCCGAAAGAAAACTTCATGGTAAACGATATTGCCTCGTATAATTTTACCTGGGATCGTAAAAGCCCAGATTATTTGGCAAGTAAGCAATACCGCATAAAGGTGTCTGATTTAAGCAAATGGAA
Organism: Sphingobacteriaceae bacterium; assembly: GCA_044239195.1. Taxonomy (GTDB): domain Bacteria; phylum Bacteroidota; class Bacteroidia; order Sphingobacteriales; family Sphingobacteriaceae; genus JAIPAN01. Next base: position 8,165 of record JBIIBV010000040.1, read on the forward strand.
CCAATTGCTTGCCGGAGTAGATGCCAGGGGTGTGCAATATAGCGCTATTGAGAGCTACGATTATTCGAAACTAGAAGCGGTGAAAAAAGAGCTCAAGATACAAGCCTTAAAAGCCGCCCGTGAAAAAGCGGTGTATTTAGCCGAAGCCGTGGGTGAAAAAGTGGGCATGGCTTTAGAAATTAACGAACAAAGCAATGAAGGCTATTCGCAACCAATTTACCGCACACAAATGCTTATGAAAAGCGATGCCCTAGGTGGCGAAACAATGCCCGATATCAACTTTAAGAAAATTAAATTGAGTGCCCAAATTAGGGCTGTTTTTGAATTGAAATAGCTTAGTTAATCCACTCGAAGCCAGTATAAGGCACCAATACTTTTGGTATGTGTATTCCATGTTCGCTTTGATTGTTTTCTAATAAAGAAGCCACAATACGAGGCAAGGCTAATGCACTGCCGTTTAGCGTATGAGCTAACTGTGTTTTACCTTCTTTACCTTTAAAACGCAATTTTAAGCGATTAGCTTGAAACGTCTCGAAGTTGGATACCGAAGAAACTTCCAACCAGCGGGCTTGTGCAGCACACCATACTTCCATATCGTAGGTAAGGGCCGATGCAAAACTCATATCGCCACCACACAAGCGCAATACTCGGTAAGGCAACTCTAATTTTTGCAACAAGCTTTGCACGTAGTTGCTCATATCCTCCAAAATAGCATACGATTCATCGGGGTTTGCTATTTGTACAATTTCTACTTTATCAAATTGGTGCAATCGGTTTAAGCCACGAACATGTGCCCCATACGAACCGGCTTCTCTACGGAAACAAGGCGTATAACCACAATTTTTAACCGGTAATTCTTCTTCCTTTAAAATAACATCGCGGTATAAATTGGTAATAGGCACTTCAGCCGTCGGAATGAGGTACAAATTATCAATGCCCACATGGTACATCTGTCCTTCTTTATCGGGTAATTGGCCAGTGCCAAAGCCCGAGGCTTCGTTCACTAAAATAGGGGGTTGCATTTCTCTGTATCCTGCTTTTTCGGCTTCATCTAAAAAGAAATTGATGAGGGCCCGTTGCAAACGAGCGCCTTTGCCTTTATATACCGGAAAGCCTGCGCCGGTAATTTTATTGCCTAATTCAAAGTCTATAATATCGTATTTTGCCGCTAATTCCCAATGTGGGAGTGCAGTTTCGGGCAATGAAGGTTTGCTTCCCTGTTCTAAAACCGTTTCGTTTTCTTCTGGGGTTTTACCCAAAGGCACCGAGCTGTGTGGCAAGTTGGGGAGTACCAATAATTGGTTTAAAAGCGATTGTTCTATAGCTTCTAATTGGTCCGATAAGTTTTTTTGAGCGTCTTTATTTGCTGTACTTTGGGCTTTAAGCGCTTCCGCCTCATCTTTCTTCCCTTGGCGCATGAATTCACCAATTTGCTTGGCCGCTGCATTTGCTTCCGCTAAAAGGCTGTCTACTTGTGTTTGAGTTTGGCGTCTTTGTTCGTCTAATTTTAAAATTTCTTCTACCAATTCTGGTTGTTTAAAATTTTTAACGGCCAAACCTTTTAAAACTTCCTCTTTATGTTCGCGGATATAATTAACTTGCAGCATCTTTATAAAATTTGACCAAAGATAAGAACAATTGGCGTTTTAAAGGCGCATAAACGAGTAAATGTTAAACGCATGAGTGGCACCCTTTATCTCATACCTACCCCCATTGGTAATTTAGAAGACATGACACTTCGGGCCATTCGCTTGCTAAAAGAAGTAGATCTTATTTTAGCGGAAGATACCCGCACCAGTGCCCCCATGCTGAAACATTTTGGTATCGATAAAAAGGTATTTTCGCACCACCAGCATAACGAACACCAATCTACCACCGAAATTGTTAAGTTTTTAAGTCAAGGGCAACACATTGCCTTAATTTCCGATGCTGGTACGCCTGCCATTTCCGACCCGGGTTTTTTGCTCGTTCGCGAAGCCATAAAAAATAATATTCAAGTAATTTGCCTGCCGGGTGCCACCGCTTTTGTACCTGCTTTGGTGGCTTCCGGCTTGCCCAACGATCGTTTTTGTTTTGAGGGATTTTTGCCCGTAAAAAAAGGACGGCAAACTCGTTTAAAAAGCTTGGTTTTAGAAGAGCGCACCCTGATTTTCTACGAATCGCCACATCGTTTATTAAAGAGCTTAGCCGAATTTGCCGAATATTTTGGCGAAGATCGCCAAGCATCGGTTTCTCGTGAAATTAGTAAGGTATTTGAAGAAACCGTAAGAGGTACTCTCCCCGAAATAAAAACTCATTTTGAAACCCATACGCTTAAAGGAGAGTTTGTAATTTGTGTGGCAGGAAAACCAAGTAAATAAACACATGCAATTGACTCAAAATAGATATTTTTTAGCCTGCTCTACTTCCTTTTTATTGTGGTTGGCTTGGCCACCGATGCCCTATACTTCTTTTTTACTTTTTGTAGCATTTGTGCCCCTGCTTTTTGCGGTGGAAGCTATTCAAACTAGTGACCTACCTAATAAGGGTCGTAAAGTTTTTGGACTTGCCTTTTTGAGTTTTGTGCTCTGGAATACTGCTTCTATTTATTGGGTGTTTAATTCCTTGCATGCAGCCATGCCGCTACCAGCAGCTTTGGCTATTTCCCTTATTCCCTTCGGATTGGGAGCTTTATTAATGGCGCTTGCTTTTTGGGGATATTATGCCGTTTCGCAGGTCTTAAATAAAACATGGAGTTATGCAGCACTACTATGCTTTTGGATAAGTTATGAATACTTACACCAAAGCTGGGACTTGGCTTTTCCGTGGATGAACCTTGGCAATGGTTTTGCGCAAACGCATCAATTGGTACAGTGGTACGAGTACACCGGAGTGTATGGAGGATCCTTATGGGTTTTGCTGGCTAACATCTTTTTGTTTGAAGCCCTGCGTCAGAAAAGCAGAAAATTAGGTCTTATTGGCCTTGCTTGGATTATTGTTCCGGCCGTGTTTTCCCTAATTCGATATGAAACCTATACCGAGAAAATAAACCCAGCTAACGTGGTAGTGGTGCAACCCAATGTAGATCCGTATCAAAAGTACGGGTCATTAAGCCCCGAACAACAAGCAGCTCGGTTAATCGATTTATCCAAACAACAAGCGCAACCGAATACCGAATATTTTATTTGGCCCGAAACGGCTATGGTTGGTTTTACCGATGAAGAGCAAATTCGGGCGAACGGATTATATATTCAGGTACTTAATTTTTTGCAACCCTATGCCAATGCCAATGTGCTTTCGGGTATAGAAAGCTATAAAAACTTTGGGAAAGACAGTGTGGCTAGCGCACAATACGACAGTGGATCGGGTAATTTTTTGGTGCCTTATAATTCAGCCATTCAGATAGAAAATAGTGCTCAAGTACAATTTTACCATAAATCTAAATTGGTTCCGGGGGTAGAACAATTGCCTTTTCCTCGGTTTTTCTCCTTTTTTAAATCCGCTTTTTCTGCTTTTGGCGGTAGTACAGGTGGCTATGGTAAACAAGCAAAACCATCGGTATTTTATGCCCAAAGCGGTATGGGTGTTTCGCCCATTATATGTTACGAATCTATTTGGGGAAGTTATGTAGCCGAGAGTGTAAAGCAAGGAGCAGGCTTTATTGCCATAATTACCAACGATGCTTGGTGGGGAAATACTTCGGGCAAAGACCAGCACTTGGCCTATGCTAAATTAAGAGCTATAGAAAACCGACGTTGGGTTGCACGTTCGGCCAATACGGGTATTTCTGGTTTTATTAACCAACGGGGCGATGTGGTGAAAAAAAGTGGGTGGTGGGTGCCTGCGGCTCTAAAAGCAGATGTTAATTTAAACGAAGAACAAACGTTTTATACCCAATACGGTGATGTTTTAGCTATACTAGGTTGCTCAGGTGCCTTTGCACTCGTACTGCTTGCTTTTTATATGAGATACAAATTAAAGCCAAGCTTTAAAACATCTTAAAAGAATCCAAAAAATAGCCCGATATTTGTAGTATGAAAATCGGGATTGTTTGTTACCCCACCTTTGGTGGAAGTGGTGTGTTGGCTACCGAGTTAGGTAAAGGGTTAGCTGAAAATGGCCATCAAGTACACTTTATAACCTACAGTCAGCCTGCTCGTCTCGATTTTTTTTCCGAGAACCTCTTTTATCACGAAGTATCGGTATCCAATTATCCATTATTCGATTATGCTCCGTACGAATTGGCCTTAGCTAGTAAGTTGGTAGATGTAGTGCGTTTCGAAAAGCTAGATATTTTACACGTTCATTATGCCATACCGCATGCTTCGGCGGCATTTATGGCGAAGCAAATTTTAGCTACCTACGGCATTCACATTCCAGTGGTTACTACCCTCCACGGAACGGATATTACTTTAGTTGGTAAAGATTTAACCTATAAACCGGTGGTCACCTTTTCCATCAATCAATCGGATGGGGTTACGGCCGTTTCCGAATATTTGAAGCAAGACACCTACAAGCATTTCGAGATTACGAAAGACATTCGTGTAATCCCCAATTTTGTAGATATGAATCGCTTTAAACTAAAAGCGAAAGATCATTTTAAGAAAGCCATTGCGCCTAATAACGAACGCATTGTGGTGCATACCTCTAATTTTAGAAAAGTAAAACGTACCCAAGATGTAATTTATGTGTTCGAGAAAATTCTAAAAGAAGTTCCCGCCAAATTATTGATGGTAGGCGATGGTCCAGAACGTGCGTATTGTGAACAATTGTGCCGCGATTTAGACATTTGTGAAAATGTTCGTTTTTTGGGCAAGCAAGATGCCGTGGAAGAAATCTTATCGGTAGCCGATTTGTTTATTATGCCATCTGAATCGGAAAGTTTTGGTTTAGCAGCTTTAGAAGCTATGGCTTGTAAAGTGCCTGTAATTACATCAAATGCTGGTGGTTTGCCCGAATTGAATGTAGACGGTGTAACTGGTTTTATGGATGAAGTGGGAGATATCGCATCGATGGCACATCATGCTATTGCTATTTTAGCTGACGACGATAAGTTAAATAGTTTCAAAGAAAATGCCTTAAGCAGAGCCAAAGAGTTCGACCTGAGCATTATATTGCCTATTTACGAGGCCTATTACCGAGAAATTTTAGGATAAAACTTATTTAATAAGGTGTTTCAGTTGGATGATTTCTTTTTCATCTAAATATCTCCAACGTCCTCTTGTTAAATCTTTCTTCGTAAGATTGGCGTAAATTACACGATCTAACTTTACCACGTCATAACCCAAGTGTTCGAAAATTCGACGCACAATACGGTTTCTGCCGCTATGAATTTGTATACCAATTTCTCGTTTGGTGCCTCCTTGTACATAACTTACCGCATCTGGTTTAATTACCCCATCTTCTAATTCTAAACCAAAGGCAATCTTATTTAAATCACCCTGTGGTAGGCTTTTGTTTAATTCTACTTGGTAAATTTTGGTAATCCCGGTTTTTGGGTGCGATAATTTATCGGCTAAATCGCCATCATTGGTCATTAACAACAAACCGGTTGTATTGCGATCTAAACGGCCAACCGGGTAAATACGCTCTTTCGATGCTTTTTCTACCAATTGCATAACCGTACGGCGTTCTTGCGGATCGTCGGTTGTAGTGATATAATCTTTTGGTTTATTTAACAATACATAAACCATTTTCTCTCGTTTTAGTGTTTCGCCATTATAGCGAATTACATCTTTTGACGGATTAACCCGATAGCCCAATTCAGAAACTACCTCTCCGTTTACCGAAACCACACCAGCAGCAATTAACTCATCTGCTTTACGGCGTGAGCAAATACCTGCATTTGAAATGTATCGGTTTAAGCGAATCAAACCATCTTCTTTGCCTGGTAGAGGGCGTTTACGACCTTTACCACCCAAGGCATCTTCTCTTACTTTTCTAGGGGCTAGTGTTTTAGTATATGGGCGTTCTCCAAAAGAACTGCGTTTCTGATATGGTCTTGCTGCATTCCCTTCGCCATCTGTTCTGCGTGGCGGACGATCTCCATAGGGGGCTCTTTCACCGCTAGATGGGCGTTTGGTATATGATATAGTAGAATCACCGTCTGTTTTACGTGGTGCACGATCGCTATAAGGTTTTCGTTCTCCATCCGATGGACGTTTGCTGTAAGGTCTTGGGGCATCACCATCGGTTCTTCGTGTGGGGCGGTCGCCATAAGGCTTTCTTTCCCCACTAGCAGAGCGGTTGTTGCCGAAACTACGTGGCGCAGCTCCTTCATCGTCTCTTTTAAAAGGCCGAGGTTTGCTAGTATAAGGTCTTCTTTCAGCATCTCCACCTTCTCCAGGTGTTCTGCTACTTGTACGAACGCTAGAGTACCCTTCTTTCTTGAAATCAGTGCGATTTGTTCTGGGCGTAAAATCTCTTGGTTTTTCTTCACGATTAGCGCCAAATTCACGTTTTTTAGGGCCAAACGACTTTTTGTCATCCCCGAAATTCTTTTTTTCTCCGAAGGCCGGCTTTTCAGAAAAAGCAGGTTTACGACCACCTGTGGCACGAGTTGTACGCTTATTTGGTCCGGATTTATCGTCTCGACTATTCCTTGATCGTTTGTTTGGCATGAAAAATGAACGCTATGTGTGTAAAAAGAAAGCAAATGTACGTAAAAATAGGCGCTTTAAAACCCTTTTCCACATTTTATAAAAGAGTCTTTAAAGATACTTTAGACCTTATTTTGCCTATTTGCGCTAAAAAATGTGGATAAGTATGCGTAGGACGATGAATAAACGATCTGTACTTTTGAACAACTTTTTTAGTTCACTAAATAAAGGAAACATGACAAAGAAACCCTTAATAGCTTGTCTAGCTATGCTAGTCTTGCTGGTATTGGCCACGTTGTTTTTCTATAGCAATCCCAACAATGCTGTTGGCGCAAATACATCTGCTCAAATCCAAGAGCCATACGATCCGTATTTAAGCACACTAAATTTTGCTTCTGAAGTAGTTCCTGTGGCCGATGCCCACGTGAGTTTTCGGGTGCAAAAAATTCTTAAATCGTACCGATATCGTCGTTTAAGATCGCACCGCTTACATAATCAAGCCAAAAACATGTTCCCCATTATGGAGCCCATATTGGTTGCCTACGGCATTCCGCAAGATTTTAAATACATGCCTTTAGTTGAGAGCGGATTTAAATCGGGTACCTCACATAAGGGCGCTTCAGGTGCTTGGCAGTTTATGCCACAAACAGCTCGTTCTTTTGGCCTTAAAGTAAATTCAGCAATTGATGAACGCCAACAATTGGCCAAATCTACTGTAGCCGCTTGTAAATATTTACGTTCTCTTTATAAAGAATTTAACAACTGGACCTTAGTGGCTGCTGCCTATAATATTGGTGAGAATAAACTAAAGCGCATCATTCGTCAACAAGATCATGCCAACTATTTTCGCTTAAAGCTAAATCCCGAAACGGCCAGCTATGTATATAAATTGGTGGCCATGAAAGAGATTATTGAAAATCCGACTCGGTATGGCTATCGCCGGATAGAAACGCCTAAACAAAGCAGTACAATATTTACCCAGGAAGCTCGTTATTATCCTGAGAACTTTCTTAGAGGTGTGGTGTTGAAGCACGCTCTCGTAGATTGATTGTTAATTAATTGATCATTTATCATAAAAAGGCCGACTTATCCTCGGCCTTTTTTTATTGT
>JBIIBV010000086.1:0-4032 GCA_044239195.1 Sphingobacteriaceae bacterium
AAACCTAAACGTTTTAAGCAATCTTCGCCTAAAGTCCATTGGTTAAACACAAAGCCAATTTCGAAAGCAGAAAGTAGAGATTTTTCTATTTTCTCAATTTCGTCTTGTGAAAAGCCTTTGTCGGCTAAGGTTTGTGCGTTAATGTGTGGCGCTCCTGCTAAAGTAGCCGCACCTTTTGCATAGTTTACAATGGTTGTAATTTGATCTTCGGTATAGCCCAAGTTGCGTAAAGCAGCTGGCACACACTGATTAATAATTTTGAAATAACCACCACCCGATAATTTTTTGAATTTAACCAAAGCAAAATCTGGTTCTACACCGGTAGTATCGCAGTCCATTACCAAACCAATGGTTCCGGTTGGTGCAATTACGGTAGTTTGTGCGTTACGGTAACCGTATTTTTCGCCTAATTCTACTGCTTTATCCCACGAATTGCAGGCAGCCGCTAATAAATAATCAGGGCAATATTTAGGATCTATACCTTGAGGGGTAATTTCTAAACCTTCATACGTGGCATCGCTTGCGTTGTAGGCCGCATAGCGGTGGTTACGCATTACACGCAACATGTGTTTTTTGTTTTCTTCGTATTTGCCAAAGGTTCCTAATTCTTTAGCCATTTCTGCTGAAGTTGCATAGGCAGTACCGGTCATAATAGCGGTAATAGAACCACCAATGGCACGGGCTTGCTCACTATCGTACGGAATACCAGCAACCATTAACATAGAACCCAGGTTGGCATAACCTAAACCTAGCGTACGGTAATCGTATGATAATTGGGCTACTTCTTTTGATGGGAATTGCGCCATCAACACAGAAATTTCCAATACTACGGTCCATACACGGCAGGCATGCTCAAATCCTTTTACATCAAAAACCAGAGTTTCTTTATTGAAAAAGTGTGCTAGGTTAATAGAGGCTAAGTTACATGCGGTATTGTCTAAGAACATGTACTCAGAGCAGGGGTTTGATGCATTGATGCGTCCACCCTCTGGGCAAGTATGCCATTCGTTGATGGTGCTATCGTATTGTACACCCGGATCGGCACAAGCCCAAGCAGCAAAGGCAATATCTTGCCATAGTTTTTCTGCCGAGATAGATTTAATTACATCGCCTTTGATACGGCCGATTAAATCCCAACTTCCGCCAGTTTCTAAGGCTTTAAAAAATGCATTTGGAATACGAACCGAGTTGTTTGAATTTTGACCAGATACGGTGCGGTATGCCTCACCTTCGTAATCGGAAGAGTAACCAGCAGCAATTAAAGCCGCAACTTTTTTCTCTTCTTCTACTTTCCAGTTTACAAAACCTTCAATTTCTGGGTGATCTAAATCTAAGCATACCATTTTGGCTGCACGACGGGTTGTACCACCAGATTTGATGGCTCCTGCTGCACGATCACCAATTTTTAAGAACGACATTAAGCCCGATGAATAACCTCCACCAGACAATTTTTCGTTTTCGCCACGGATTTGTGAGTAATTAGTACCCACGCCCGAGCCATATTTAAAGATACGGGCTTCACGCACCCAAAGGTCCATGATACCGCCATCGTTTACTAAATCATCACTTACCGAAAGGATAAAGCAGGCATGTGGTTGCGGACGCTCATAAGCTGAGGTCGATTTGCTTAATACTTCGGTTTCTGGATCTACGAAATAGTGACCTTGTGGCTTTCCGGTAATGCCATAAGAGCTGTGTAATCCAGTATTAAACCATTGTGGTGAGTTTGGCGCTGCCAACTGACCCACGATGGTGTACACCAATTCGTCGTAAAATACTTGTGCATCGGCAGGGCTTGCAAAATAGCCGTAACGTACGCCCCATTGTTTCCAACAGTCGGCCATACGGTGTGCTACTTGCTTAATGCTTTTTTCAGAACCTAAGCTACCATCTGCTTGTGGTACTCCGGCTTTACGGAAATACTTTTGCGCTAAAATATCGGTTGCTACTTGACTCCAACTGGCGGGCACTTCTACATCGTTCATTTCGAACACGGCATCGCCTGCCGGATTTCTAATTACTGACGAGCGCTTTTCATATTGGAAAAGATCGTAAACGTTCACCCCATCTTTGGTGAAATAACGTGGAAAGCTTAAACCTTTACCGGTGGCTTTTGCTTTTGTAGGAGTTTTACCCATGCCTTGTACTGCGAATTAAATTGTTAATGAATTTGACTTACCCTTTCGAGAAAAATCTACGGGGTTTTTCTCCAAATTTATTCTTTCCATTCTATGCACTCAATTTGAGTTTTCCACAAGTCGAAGCCCAAACAATCACTACGTAAAAAATATTTTTATAAGTACTTGTTTTGTAAGTAATTAACGCTGTGGAAAACTCAGAAAAAAATAATTTTTAATTATAATTCTGCACGAATTTCTCAGCACACATTCATGTACTTGTTACACCATCTTTTTGGCATAAAAAAAGCCCCTAATTATTTTAGAGGCTTTTTGGTAGTATTAAAGCAAAATACTAATCAATAACGGTCACTTTTACCATATTGGTTTTTCCTTTATTTTCGATAGGCATGGCGGCGGTATTAATTACCACATCGCCGACTTTTACCTGGTGTTCAGCTTTGAGTATGGCGTTTACTTCACTAATGGTATTGTCGGTACTTTCAAACTTGTCGTAAAAAAATGCTTGTACACCCCATACTAAACTTAAGGAATTTAATAGGTTGCGGTTACTTGTAAAAATAAAGGTACTGGCTTTTGGTCGGTGACTAGAAATTTCGAAGGCGGTATAACCCGAGTAGGTCATAGATACAATACCAACGGCATGGGTTTGTTCGGCTAAGTGTACTGCGGTTCCACAAACTGCATCAGACATGTAGGTATTTGAGTTTTTGTCGAGTACTTTTTGGGTATTATAATGGTATGCATTTTCTTCTACGTTGGTAATAATTTTCTGCATCGTTTCAATAACAATTAGCGGAAATTCACCTACTGAAGTTTCGCCACTAAGCATTACAGCATCGGCGCCATCTAATACCGAGTTGGCTACATCGTTTACTTCGGCACGGGTGGGGCGTGGTGTGGTAATCATGCTTTCGAGCATTTGGGTAGCCACAATTACGGGTTTACCTGCTGCACGACATTTTTTAGCAATCATTTTTTGCAATACAGGCACTTGTTCCATAGGCATTTCTACGCCCAAATCGCCACGTGCCACCATTACCCCATCGGTTACCGAAATAATTTCGTCTATATTTTCAATGGCTTCTGGCTTTTCTATTTTGGCAATTACACGAGCAGGTTTTCCGCTTTGGGCAATAATATGTTTTAATTCTACTATATCGCTGGCATCTCGTACAAATGAAAGCCCAATCCACTCAATATCATTTTTAAGGGCAAAATGTAAATTACTTAAATCTTCTTCGGTTAAACTGGGTAGTGATACTTTGGTGTTTGGTAAGTTTACCCCTTTTCTAGATGTTAAAATACCGCCGTGTACCACTTCGCAGCGCACTTCATCTTTATTATTAGTAGTGAGCACACGCAATTGTAGCTTGCCATCGTCTAATAAAATAATTTCACCTTGGCGTACATCGTTCGGAAAAGTATCGTAGGTAATGTATATTTTTTCGTTATCGCCAATTTGCTCGGTGGTAGTAATGGTTATTTGTGCACCATTTACTAGTTGTATACCCCCTTCTTGCACCATGCCAATACGAATTTTTGGTCCTTGTAAATCGGCCAAAATACCCACATTGGTTTTATATGCTGCGTTAATTTGTCGAATGGTATCAATGGTTTGTTGATGTACTTCCTGGCTACCATGCGAAAAATTTAAGCGGCATACGTTCAATCCGGCTTCTATCATACTTATGAGCATATCTTTTTGAGATGATGCCGGGCCCATGGTGGCCACAATTTTAGTTCTACTTTGAACTTGTTTCATTTAGGGTGTGTTTGAATGGTATTTAAAAATGAGTGTATGAGGTACACCTATATTATAAACAGCGCTAAAATAGCAGATTTTCTTTGGATTTCAACTTTTTAACATCAACTTCTACAGCAGCTAGCACTT
>JBIIBV010000106.1:0-4008 GCA_044239195.1 Sphingobacteriaceae bacterium
GCATTTGCCACTTGCCGTTAACATCATCTGGATTTTGTTTGTCAAAGATACTAACAATAGGACCGTCATCTGCGTAACGATTAAACCAAGAAGCACCTGAACTAGAACCTGTACAGAAACTGGCCTGAAATCCGTGTGAGTTGTTGAATGTATAGCACGATCCATAGTTCATAGGAACCACTGCTAGAAAACGTTCGTCATCAAGAATAACAATTTCTTTGCGATCTCGTTTATGTTTCTCAATCACTTCGGCGTCTTTCATTCTACGCAGTTCATCTCTATATTCACGACTTTGAACAATGTTTTGAATTTGACGTAGATTTTTAAATTTATTAAAGTCTTGATGTGCTGGTTTAAGTTTGCCGCGAATGCTTAGAGCTTTCCAAGCGCCAAGTGCGTCGCCACCTTCACCATTAATGTCTTCGTAGTCTGCTTGACCATTTTGATACAATCGAGTAAGCCAATCATCAAACTTACCATCTTGACTAATGTTGCCGTACTGAGTATTACTCAGTGAGCTGTCAAGTATTTGACTCCATAGCTCAAGCGTAGATTGTTCTGTTGGGCGTGGACCTAACTTAGCAACTGCCGCTTTAGGCAGTGTTCCGTCGTGGCGCATGGCAATTGCAATTTGTTTAATTCTGCCAGGGTCTTTGATCTTTGAAGCAACATTGGCTTCAATAATTAATTCTATTATGTTCATCCTGAGATCAAATTCCTTTTAAAGAATGCTAAAATGGTACCTAACTTTTGGGTATCACCTGCTGTGATATCTGCTAATAGTTGCGTGGTACCTTCATAGTTAGCTGGCGATGATCCACTGCTTCCGTATCTACCAGCTCTAGTAATTTCTCCAGTCTTATCTGGATAATAATGTGAAGCAGACATTGTAACTGCCATTGCTACTGCTGATTTTATTATACTCGGAATATCCTCTTCACCAGCTTCAATACTATTGGCAGCAGATTCTAAACTTTTTGCTAATGCTAACTTTTTTTCAGCTTTTTCAAACGCATCATTTTTAATCATCGTAATAGCCATACCCTTAATATCAGGTATTGCTTGATTAATTGCTTTTGCCCATAATGGTTTAAATTTTTTCACTAGAGTGTCTGTTGTGATGGCCTTGCCGCCTACGTTTGCCTGTTGGCCGGCACGAGTTCGTTTAACGTCAGCAACTTTACTAGTATTTTTTCCTACATAGTATTGTTTCAATGTGCCAATGTTACTCTTAAGAAAATCAAGAATATTGCCGCCTCTAGAATCGTTAGCAGATGCAACTTCACCACCGTTGCTGGCTATTGCTTCATAGTTGCCTGTGTTCCCGCCCGTGGCTTTAATAGCACCAGTACCAGATGATCCAATGATAATAACCCAGGCGCCTTTGTAACTGTCTTTTAGATCTGACCAGGATATCTTTGGAACCAATGAATAAGTCTGATCATGCCCTAAACCAGATTTTGTGTGTAGTTGTTTTATAACTGCATCGCCGCCTGGATTTTGTTGGACAATTGAAAGAGAAGAGCTAACTTCTGTTATTAGTCCTTCACACAGTTGAGCAAATAAACGATAATTTTCAAGTTTCATAGTAGTTGTATTTACACAAAATTAGTCAGCGTTGTTACTTTTTGCAATAGATCAATTACACCAGCTTTGTTTAGCATCACCGTAGTATTCACGTGCTAGACCGTTGCTGATAAGTCCCTGACGAATGCTTTGTCCGTTTACCAAGATATCTCCCAGTATACGGCCACCAAACTTATCCCATCCATAGATAATAACTTGGTGCTTTGGGTGGGATTGTATGGCTTGGGTTGTAAATTTACTCGCCACGAGTGCCCGCTCGTTTTCTTGGGGGCATTGAGCTCTATGTCCTTTTTCCGGCGTGTCGACTCCGTAGATTCTAACAGCAAGCTCTGGTTTGAGCGGTGCTGGTAAAAAGGGAGCGGCGATTACAATAGTATCGCCGTCACTCACTCTAATAATCTGTGCGTCATAAGTTGCCGATTTTGAGGGCATCTTTCCCTGTGCTATTGCCAGTGCTGGAACTAACAATAATAATGCTAATAGTTGTTTCATGGGTACTCCGTGTTAACAGAGTATTTATTAAAAACTATTGTTGAACCAACCTATCTTGCGGCCTTCGGAAATACGGCGATCGTATTCGTCGGTGCTACCTGGAAAGCGCCATGCCCATACTGCTACCAGCGCCATGAAGATGCCCGTAGACAATATGCCAATGGGTTTCACTCCTGTAAAGAACATGATCAATAGACTAACACTCATAGTGACCAGCATAAAATATTTCATCTTGTGTGGGAATACACGCTTGGTACCCCAGTTGGTTAAGAACGGTCCAAACAACTTGTGATTGTATAACCAACGATGCATACGTTCGTTACCCTTGGCAAAGCAATAGGCAGCAAATACCACGAAACAACTATAAGGTATGCCCGGAGTGATAACTCCAATGTAGGCCATGCCTAAACTTAAAAATCCTAATATGTTCCAAAAAACCTTTTTCATGAAAATCCCCAACTGTTAGTACTCTTTTTAGACAACTGATCAAAAGTATTTTTACAAGCTATCTTTGGGCACACTGTTGGTTGTTTGTCTAAAACGATTGGTCCTTTGAATATGTTTCCAAACCCGCCGTTTGAATAGCACCAGCCTCTATAAACATAACCAAAGTAGTCAATTACAATCTGTTCAACACCTGCCCAGCATAAGTGTCCTTTGTAGTTATTATATAGCCTATCTTCAACCCATTTGATTTGAGTTTCGACTGGGGCGTCAGGTGCTGTTATTTTATTAAGTTCTAACCAATAACTCCATTGATCAATGTTGTAGTTCAAAAACTTGTCGTTTCCTTTATTATGATTAGAAAATAGTGCTCTAAAGTTGATAGGAAACGATTGTGTTTTATAATGATCGTATAAGTCTACCGCTTGGTCCCACCTACTAGGATCAGTGTGTGCGTTGATTGTAATAGCAAAAGGAACTCCGCTAGCTTTTACAATTTCAATTACTTGATGAAAGTGTATAATATCGCTATTTGGGTGATAGGCTAGCATAACCTTTGATAAGTTTTTTACAGCCTGGTGCCACCAATCAAGACTGGCACTTGCGTTAGTAGTTAATACATATTTGATTCTTGTGTCAGTTGAGCTGATAATAGTGTCTCTTACAGCAGAGCTAATTGTAGGCTCGCCGCCCTGAAACTCAATCTCAAGACGATCATAATCAACGGTACTATTTTTTAAATTAGTAAATCCAACATGGAATTGTTCGTAATCTAAAAATGGATTACTGCCGTCGTGATAGTCACTATGACAGTAATCGCATCTAAAATTACATTGGTTACCAGCTTGCCATTGGACTGATAACTTTTTCACATTATAAACTGTAGCCACTCTTTGTGGCGGACATTGAACTCAAACTTCTTACGCTTGTTTACCAAATCGTAGTAGTCTGGCTTGTATGGCTTGATCTTTGGCTTAACTCCCAGCTTATCGCTCTTGTGGCTGTTACATGGGCCGCAGGCAGTTACACAGTTTTCCCATGTAGTTTTGCCGCCTTTAGATACAGGCATAACGTGATCAAGTGTTGATTCACGACCATTAACTGATATACCGCAGTATTGACATTTACCGCCATCACGTAGATGAACATTAGCACGACTAAATCTCACTGTGGTCTTTGTTTTCATATAGTCGCGCAATATGATAACTGACGGTACAGGTGTTTCCCAGTTTGCTGAGTGAACAATCCAACTGTCGTGCCAAGCCAGTACGTTGGCCTTGTCTAAGACCATATACTTGATTGATTCTTGCCATGTGATTGTGCTTAACGGTAATACGCTCACAGGTAATCCGTCTGCGTTAAGGACAAGGGTATCTGCCATTTTAAAACCTCTTTCTTGTTGTGTTTACAGACCCAACCAGTGAAGTACAAATTATATACTCAAACAGTATTTACGTCAATATGCTTTGAGCGAACTCTAAACCG
>JBIIBV010000087.1:0-3973 GCA_044239195.1 Sphingobacteriaceae bacterium
CCTAATACTTGAAGAAACTTTACCACACCTACAAGCCGCATTACAAAACCAATTTGGCCTTGGCTATACCTGTGGTTATATCTCAACTGGGCCATACCTTAGTGCATACAGCCGATAGTGTAATTGTGGGACATTTTGCTGGAACCATTCCATTAGCAGCAGTTTCGCTTGTAAATAGTGTGTTTACCATTGTATTGGTATTGGGTATTGGCATTTCATATGGCATAACGCCACTCATTGCACAAGAAAATGGGCGTAAAAACTATACAGAATGCGGCAAATTGCTGTATAATAGTTTAGTGATAAGTGCAATTACAGGTTTAGTATTGTATTCTGCCATCTATTTTGGTACCATGGCCGCTATTGACCATTTAGGACAAACGCCCGAAGTGGTTACCGAAGCTAAACCATTTTTATCTCTTTTATCCATTTCTATCATCCCATTGATGTTTTTTATGACGGCCAAGCAGTTTGCCGAAGGCCTTGGCTTTACTAAACAAGCCATGTACATCTCCATTTGGGGCAATGTGTTGAATATCGTATTGGGAATTATTTTCGTAAAAGGTTTATTTGGTATCAGTCCGATGGGTGTGAGAGGTGTTGGTTTGGCCACTTTAATAGATAGAACGATCATGGGTGTAGTCATGGTGGCTTATATTTTTCGTTCTAGTAATTTTAAAAGGTATTTGAAAGAATTTAGGCGTACGGCACTCACCAAAGCTCGATCGATTAGTATTTTAAAAATAGGTACACCTGTGGCTTTACAATATACCTTTGAAATAAGTGCATTTAGCGGGGCAGCTATTTTAATGGGTACACTTGGGGCAGTTCATCAAGCGGCACATCAGGTGGCTATAAACATGGCTGCCATGACCTATATGATGGCTAGCGGTGTTGCAGCTGCCGCTGCTATAAAAACCGGTAATAATTTTGGCGGAAAAGAATTCAAGCAGTTGCGCTTATCGGCTATATCAAGTTACCATATTGTAGTAGCCTTTATGAGTATTACGGCCCTGGTATTTGTATTTTTTAACAACTACCTGCCATTTATGTATACCGAAGATACCCGTGTAATTGCTATTGCCGCACAATTGCTAATCATAGCCGGCTTTTTCCAATTATTTGACGGAACGCAAGTGGTTGGCTTAGGTGTTTTAAGAGGCATGGGCGATGTAAACATACCTACCATTTTTACCTTTATTGCCTATTGGCTTATTGGTTTACCTATGGCTTACTTTTTAGGTATTGTGCAGCATTTAGGAGCAAATGGTATTTGGTACGGGCTTACTTTAGGTTTATTGGTCTCTTCAGCCCTCTTGTTTATGCGATTCCAGTATTTTAGTAGGAAGTTAATTCTGAATATCCCAGACTAATTACATCCTATCCGGCACCTGAATGCCTAATAAATGCATAGCAATTTTAATGGTTTTAGCCGTGGCAGCCGATAAAGCTAGTCGGAAGTTTTTTAAGTCTTCATCTTCTAACTTCAGAATGATTTCTTCGTGGTAAAACTTATTGTAAAGTTTGGCTAATTCGTAGGTATAATTAGCCACCAATGCCGGGCTATACTCTGCAGCTGCTGCTTGTACGAGGGCGGGGTATTGGCTTAAACAAACCAATACATCGCGTTCTGAAGACGTTAATGCACCTAAAAAATTAGTTTTAGCACTTGCTCGGTAATTCGCTTTGTTTAGCACCGATTGAATTCGAGCATGGGTATATTGAATAAAGGGTCCGGTATTTCCTTGAAAATCGATGGACTCATTCGGATCGAATAAAAGACGTTTTTTGGGTTCTACTTTTAATAAAAAGTATTTGAGAGCGCCTAGGCCAATCATATGGTATAGGTTTGTTTTTTCTTCATCGTTAAAACCCTCTACCTTGCCCAATTCTTCAGTACGTTGTTTGGCGGTAGCCACCATTTCGGCCAATAAATCATCGGCATCAACTACGGTTCCTTCTCTCGATTTCATTTTACCCGAAGGTAAATCAACCATACCGTAGGATAAATGGTATAAACCCTTGGCCCAGGTTTTCCCTAGTTTTTCTAAAATGAGAAATAAGACTTTAAAGTGATAATCTTGTTCGTTACCCACCACATAAATCGATTCATCCATGCCGAAATCATCGTATTTAAGTTGTGCGGTACCTAAATCTTGCGTAATGTACACCGAAGTACCATCGGCACGCAATACCAATTTTTCATCTAAACCATCGGCAGTTAGATCTATCCACACAGAGCCGTCATCCTTTTTAAAAAACACACCCTTTTCCAGACCTTCTTCTATGCAGTCTTTACCCAATAAATAGGTGTTAGATTCGTAGTAATACTTTTTAAAATCGACGCCCAAGGTGGTATATGTTTGCTCGAAACCAGCATAGACCCAGGTATTCATGGTTTTCCAAAGGCTGAGTACGGCTTCGTCGCCAGCTTCCCAAGCTTGCAGCATGGCTTGAGCCTCCAGTATCAAAGGGGCTTGTTTTTTAGCCTCTTCTTCAGTTTTGCCTTGGGCTAGTAAAGCTTCTTGTTCGGCTTTGTAAGCTTTATCAAATAGCACGTAGTATTTCCCAACCAAATGGTCGCCTTTTAGGCCACTACTTTCTGGAGTTTCGCCATTTCCAAATTTCTGCCAAGCCAACATGGATTTGCAGATATGAATACCCCTATCGTTTACCAAATTGGCTTTAATTACCTCATAACCATTGGCTGCCAAAATTTCGGCTACGCTATAACCCAATAAGTTATTACGAACATGGCCAAGGTGTAAGGGTTTATTGGTATTTGGTGATGAATACTCTACAATCACTTTTTTGCCATTGGTAGTAGCCTGATAATTAGCAGCTTGTTCTAAACTATTAATCCAATAACTATCGCTTATAGATAGGTTTAAAAAACCCTTAATCACATTAAAAGCGACTACGTCGGGAATGACATTTTGCAGATATGATCCCAATTCTTCGCCGGTTACTTCGGGCGATTTTTTCGAAAATCGGATAATAGGAAAAGTAACCACCGTAATTTGACCAGCAAACTCTTTGCGTGTTTCTTGTAAATTGAATTCACTGGCAGGCATTTCGGCCTGATATAAATCGGAAACAGCTTGGGGTAAGGTATGAAGGATTTGTTCTTCTACGGTCATTGTATTCGAGTGTATTTAGTCATTTAACAAAGAGTTGGTGGCTCTTACTAGTATTTCAAAGGCATTTTCGGCCATTAAGTTTTCTTTATCTAATGTTGGGTTAATTTCTACCATTTCAAAACAACAAACTTTGTCTGAAGTTAGCAGCCTGGAAAGTAAATTACCGGCTTCACGTTCCGTTAAACCATTGGATACGGGTGTGCCGGTTCCTTTAGAAATAGCACTATCCATTACATCCACATCAAACGAAACGTAAATTAAATCGCAATGATCCAAGGTCTGTATGGCATCAATAGCAATGCGCTCCACACTACGTTTGCGTATATCGGCAATGGTGAAATTTTTAACTCTATGGCGTTTTAATAAGAATTCTTCTTGGATTTCTACATCGCGAACGCCAATATACACGACATCTTTATACGTAATTTTGGGTGCTATATTGGCCACGTTTTTTAGTTGAAACCAATAATTAAGCGTTTCCTGATCTGGCTTATTTACTTTTGAGTCTAGGTTATCTTCGTCTAAAACAATAGCCATAGACATGCCATGTAAATTGCCCGATGGCGTGGTATAGGGTGAATGTAAGTCGGCATGGGCATCTACCCAAATTACGCCTAATTTAGATTTAGGATAAGCTTTACGAATACCCGAAATGGTACCAGCTGCCGTACTATGATCTCCGGCTAAAATAATGGGAAAAGAGTTGTTTTCGAGTGTTTTAGCAACTTCTTCAGTAACACGCTCTACCATGGTTAAAACGCCAGATATTCGTTTGGCATAAGCATTACCGGTGGCTTCTAATAACAAGTGGTTCTCGTTGGGTATTTCTAGGG
>JBIIBV010000088.1:0-3956 GCA_044239195.1 Sphingobacteriaceae bacterium
TTTGCGCAAGTTATCGGCTACAATCCACAGGTTTAAGGTGTTCTTCTGAGATTCATCGCGGCGTATACGCCCCACAAATACCTCATCTTTTTCATGGGCATCTTTAGGCATGGGGTATTTTGAATTCGATGGATCATCTACCACAACAATGCCTGCTTCTTGGGCTAAAAGTTGGCGTACTTCGGCCAAATCAAAATCTTTTTCAAACTCAATATTTACCGATTCGGAGTGGCCACCCATTACCGGAATACGTACGGTAGTAGCGGTTACTTGAATGCTCTCATCGCCCATAATTTTTTTGGTCTCCACAATCATCTTCATTTCCTCTTTGGTGTAGCCATTTTCTAGAAATACATCTATATGTGGAATTACATTTAAATCGATGGTATGCGGATAAGCCATTTCGCCCGAAATGCCTTTACGCTCGTTCATCAATTGCTCAACGGCTTTTACACCCGTTCCGGTTACCGACTGGTAGGTAGAAACCACCACCCGTTTAATGCCGTATTTTTTATGCAAAGGTTCTAAAACAACCACCATTTGAATGGTAGAGCAGTTCGGGTTGGCAATAATTTTATCTTGTTTGGTTAATACATGTGCATTTACTTCTGGCACCACTAGTTTTTTATCCGGGTCCATACGCCAAGCCGATGAATTATCTATAACCACCGTGCCAACTTCGGCAAAACGAGGGGCTTCGGTTAAGGAGGTGCCTCCGCCTGCAGAAAACAAGGCGATATCTGGTTTAGCCGCAATAGCTTCATCAATGGTGAGTATCTTCACGTCTTTACCCTTAAAACGAATGGTTTTACCGGCACTCTTGGCAGAGGCAACAGGCAGTAATTCTGTTAATGGGAAATTACGTTCTTCCAATACTTTCAACATAACGGTACCTACCAAACCGGTAGCCCCTACTACGACAACTTTCATTAATTTTAAGTTAAATTATTTAATTATTTGTAAATTCATGCGTTTAATGCTTACAAATATGAAAAATAGTTTAGTCTTTTTAGCACTGCTGTGCATCAATTCTGCTTTTGGGCAAGTAAATGAACAATTTAATGACGGTGATTTTACAAGTACCCCAGTTTGGACTGGCAGCAATGGCGGAGCCGATTTTATCATTTCAGGGTTGCCTAACCTCAATCAGTTGCGCTCCAACTCGGTAGTGCCCAATAGTAATTTTTATTTGAGCACTGCCAATTCTCTAGCTATCGATTGTACCTGGGAATTTTTGTGCAACCTGCAATTTAATACCTCAAGTACAAATTATGTGGATGTTTATCTTATTTCGGACCAACAAAATTTACAGAGTGTAAACATTACTGGATATTTTGTGCGCCTTGGAAATTCAGTGGATGAAATTTCACTTTATAAAAGAACGGGGGCAGCTAATACGAGTCTAAAAATTATTGATGGGGTAGATGGAATTCTCAATACCTCAAACAATACCGTAAAAATTAAAGTGAGTAGAACCGCTGCTGGGTTGTTTACACTTGAGCGTGACCTAACGGGCATTGGTTTTGATTATTTTCCCGAAGGATCGGTGTTAGATAATAGCATCGTAAGTACTGCTTACTTTGGCTTCTTGGTGCAGCAGTCTACCGTATCTTTTGTGCAAAAACACTTCTTCGACGATATTGTGATTGCTCCCCTCATTGCGGATACTACACCTCCCAACATCCTATCGGCTACGCCAATTGATTCGAATACCATTGCCATTGCGTATAACGAACCTATGGACAGCATTAAGGCTAAAAACACCAACAATTATTTGCTCGATAATGGCTTAGGCAATCCAAGTTCCATTAAAAAATTAAGCAATAGTGCCAATTACGAATTAAAATTTGCCACTAATTTACAAACAGCCTCCTATTCGCTCAGCATAGCAAACGTAAGCGATAAAGCTGGCAATGTGATTAGCAATTCACCCATTAGCTTTTCCTATGTTAAACCTTATGTTCCTCAAGCAAAAGACATCCTCATTAACGAAATTTTTGCCGATCCTTCGCCGCAAATTGATTTACCCAGTGTAGAATTTATAGAGCTTTGGAACACCACCGATTTTCCAATTTCGGTTCAAAATTGGACATATAGCGATGGCACCAGTACGGCCACCCTAGGAAATATAAGCATAGAACCGCATGAATTCGTGGTGCTGTGCGCCTTAGTGGACGTACCAAATTTCACACTTTTTGGAAAAGTAATAGGCTTAAGCACCTGGCCAAGCCTAAACAATGCAAGCGATAAGTTGGTGCTGAAGAATGATAAAGGGGGAATAATTGACCAAGTAAATTATGCCGATACCTGGTATAAAGACGCTACTAAAAAACTTGGCGGCTATAGCTTAGAACTCATCAACCCAAAAGCCATTTGTACGGGCATTCAGAATTGGGGTGCCAGCATGGATATCAGCGGCGGTACGCCTGGTAAAATCAATAGCATTTACCAAGCTGGTATCAATCCGGCACCCTTACAATTGCTCTCGGTAACCGTATTGGATAGCGTAAGCCTAAGCCTTCAATTTAACCGATTTATAGATAGTACCTCGGCGGTGCTTCCTAGCCATTACAATTTAAATAACGGTGTAGGCCAGCCCATTTCGGGAGTGGCAGTGGCGCCCAATTTTACCGAGGTGCACCTAAAGTTTGGAGCTCCTCTTAGCCGAGGGCTCACCTACACCCTCAGCAGCAACCAAGTAAGCGATTGTAGTGGGGTGCTTATTCAGGTGCCCAATAATACTAGTGAATTTTTCTTGCCCAAAAAGATTTTGATAAGCGATTTATTAATATCCGAAATCTTATTTAACCCCAAAGTCGGCGGGGTTGATTTTGTAGAAATTTATAATACTACCGATCACCTGCTCGATTTAAAAGACTTAGGCATTGCCAGTGCCGACGATCAAGATAAACTCATGAACCTAAAACCAGTCAGCGGAGTAAACAATCTCATTCCGGCAAAATCTTACCGTGTATTCGCAACGGATACCGATAACATTTTAGCCAATTACACGGTAAACCAGTCCAATACCTTGGTAAAAGTTGCCTCCTTGCCTTCGTTTAACGACGATGCCGGGGTGGTCATTCTTGTTCGCGATTCCATGCGTATTGATCAGTTTAATTATTCCGACAAGATGCATTTTGCGCTCCTAGTAAATACCGAAGGGGTTTCCCTAGAACGAAGCTTATTCAGTCTAGCAGCCAATACTCCTGGCAACTTCCGCTCGGCAGCAGCGGCGGTGGGTTTTGCTACGCCAGGTTATCAGAATTCACAATTTTTAGAAGGAGTGCCGGGCACGAATGAGATTAACCTTAGTTCTCCTACCTTATCGCCAGATAACGATGGTTTTGAGGATGCCCTCACCTTGCTATACCATTGGCAAACGCCCGGAGGAGTAGCCAATGTGCGCATATTTACCGAAAAAGGTCAATTGGTGCGCAATCTTATCAAAAACCAAACGATGGGTACAGAGGGGGCTTGGGTATGGGATGGCCTCAACGAGCAAGCAGAACGAGTACCCATAGGCATTTACATTCTTAAAATTGACGTATTTAATTTGAATGGGAATGTTAAGCAGTATACCAAAACATGCGTTGTGGCTACCAAGTTGAATTAGAAGCTTTCATGCACCTTGGTTGTAGGTTTTTTTTACCTTTGCTTGAAACCGAAGAAGAACATGCGTGAAACAATTTTGGTTATTGGCTCTAACGGGCAAATTGGAACGGAATTAGTAGAGGCCCTACGCCAAATAAATGGCAACGAGCAGGTAATTGCCTGCGATATTCGGGAGCCTCAAACTTATACTGGTCCTTTTGAACAAGTAAATGTATTAGACCAAGAAAACCTACGCAGCCTTTTCGAGAAATACCAACCCACCCAAGTTTATCTGTTAGCAGCCATGCTTTCTGCAGTTGGCGAACAAATGCCTAAAAAAGCATGGGAGTTAAACATGGATG
>JBIIBV010000041.1:0-15197 GCA_044239195.1 Sphingobacteriaceae bacterium
CACCTTAAAGCCCTTCTTTCGTGAAGAGTTAGAACTTGCTAGTAAATATTTCTCAATTAACGATTTTAACTCAAGCTGGCTCCATCTGGAGAGAGCCCACATACTTGGCCAACCTTATCCCTACCACCATACGTTGGTTCATTGGAAAATGTTACTTTTCGGAATTAAAATAAAAGACTCAAAAGAGATAATCGGGCAAATTCCACGTTTGCTTGTTGGCGGCATTAAATCTTTTGTTGGAGAAATTCCAGTTGGGAATACCGGCGGAGCAAATGTGCCACCACTTAAAAGTATGGAGATACCGGAAGAATTGAAAAAAATTATTGAGGAGAATAAGTAACGCTAAAAATCACTTTTTGTAAAATTTCACGAAGTTCAACCCTTTAATTTTCAAATTGTCACATACTCAATCATCGCATTTTTTTGCATCTTTTTTCTGTTCCAAAAAATTAATTTTTAATTTTAGTCTAAATCAAATAGACTCAAAATGAACGCACCTTTTAGCAAGTACCTCTACATTGGATTTTTACTCTTAGGACTATTTCAAGCATTTTTTTCTAAAGATTATATGCAAGCAGCAGCATCTATGGGTATAGGATTGGCATTCGACCCATTCAATCCAGAACAGAAATGGAACGACCGCCCAACTTGGCAAAAGGCAGTTTTGATTATTCACCTTGCCCTGGTTGCAGCCATGTTCGGTTTTGGTATTGGCTTGAATGACAAATAGGCCTCCTGCAAACCTGTCTAGTTTGGCTATGAGTGAGCTAGTGTTTTACAACTCTTAATTTTATTTATTAAAAACCGATGAAAAAACTATTCATACCATTGTTTATACTATTTTTTATATCGGCATGTAAAAAAGATTCAGCTAAACAACTGGAATCTAATTATACAATGGAAGGCAGATGGTTATGGGTTCCTACTAATGGAGCCACACCAAATACCATGTATGAATTCAAAAATGGGATTAGATATACCTATTATTGCGGCCAAAATGTATGTGATCCAACTTATTGGAATTCGTTGGCTATATCAGATGCTATCCCGGGACCTCATAATTATACATTTAAAGACGATACTCTTAAAGTTGATTTAAACTTTGGTAATAAACTAGTCAGTGCAGTTACTTTTGAGTGTGAAGGGGGTAAGGTGAATTTTGTAACAGCTGGATATAGTTTATATAAAGTAGGGGTAAATCAAAATTGCAATTAAAATAAACTTTTAAAACTGTCGAATTTTCTTTATTCTAATTAAAAAATAGATCTGTTTTGACTGCATCTTTTTAGGTAAAGATGAGTAAGAGTAAACTAGCCATCAGAAATGACGGCTATTTTTTCTCTATTAGTGAGTTAGCATTTTGCATCTTTTTGTCTCCCTTAATTAACTTTATTGTACGTTTTAAAACAAAGAAATATATCACCTAATTAAAGCTGCATATTTTGATTTTCAAATAAATACCATCAATCAATTTATTTTTAATCTTCAATTCGTATTATTGCCTAAAGACAGGCAAAAAGTCGTATAAATGACGCCTAATTGTCAGTAATTTCTTCATTTACTCCTATCATATTTGCATATGGAATTTGGTGAACGATTAAAAGAGCTTAGAACCAGTTTGAATTGTTCTCAAAAAGAACTTTCCGAAGAAACGGGTCTAACGCTTAGAACCATTCAACGAATTGAAAACAACGAGGTAAAACCAAGTCTTTACTCCTTAAAAGTTATTGGCGTAGCCTTGAAAACCGATTTGTCTGCGTTTGTTAAAAAATCTGACACCAAACCCTATGAATTTAATTTAACACTTAAAATTACAGATATGAATCAATTTCTTACTGACTTAAAAACCTTAGTAAAAACTCATTGGAAAACAATTTTCCTTATTATTCTGGTGATTTGGCTCGTCGCAAGTTATACGGATATTAAATCAGGAATAATGGATGCTTGGAGCGGGAAGTAAACTCAAGAATAGAATTTCTAAAACCAAGCTTAACTTAACCATTTAACCTTAAATTAATTTTATGAAAAAGTCCTACATCTTTCATTGTCTATTCATTTTATTTCCACTTGCCGTAATGTCACAGGAAACAAAAGTTCAATTAACCGAAAAAGTTTCCATCAACTTCCCTGAAAAACCCGATGTGAGAAATATGCAGGAGGTAGCTTCTATTTATTCGGTAAAATTAGCCGATAGTACTGCTAGTATTAATGTAGTTGTTCAGAACCTAGAAAAAAGTAATGCACTAACTGCTGAAGATCTTGAATCTGCTCAGTTAGATCCTAGTTTCTGGGAACAGCTAGAAGCTTCTTTTGTTGCTCAGATTGGTAGTGAAACCAAGGTTTTATCAAAAGAAATGAAAAACATAGGTAGTAAAGAAGTTTTAGCCCTTGTTTTAAGTGCAGAGCGTAATGGTAAGCAGGTAGAACTAAGTTCTTATATATTCATACAAGGTGTTCATTCTATCAATATTGTACATAGCAAGCGGTCTGATAGTGCTTCAATGGATGTAAAAAATAATTTTTTTAACTCTCTTAAAATTACGGAGTAATATTGCATTAGTTAGAATTTAAGAAGTTCAACCCATTTGCATAGCACATATGTATATTTTGATTAATAAACCACTCTTATCTTATTTAATACTATTTTTTATTCTTTGTGGGTGTAAAAAGGTTGGCAATAAGCAGCTTACAACCGATAAATCATTTACAGACAACTTTACCACAGGAACCGATGGTTGGATCGGTGATTTTGCAGATTATCCTATTGATCTAGCACAGGTTCCTCAGTATCAACTTGAGTTTTCTCATTCCGGTCTACCTCTCCCATTGAATACTTCTGATGGGGCATTAAAGCTTTCAGGCATCAATCGGAGCGACGATCTTTTCATGTTCATCAAGAAAAAAATTACCGGACTAGTTCCTGAAAGTAATTATACAATCGATCTAAAAGTTGATTTTGCAAGTAATGCTGCCAGTAACATGATTGGAGTTGGCGGAGCCCCGGGTGAAGGAGTAAAAATAAAAGCAGGTGCTGTTTCTGTAGAACCAATTAAAGTATTGAATACCCCGGAAAACTGGTATCGAATGAATATTGATAAAGGCAATCAAAGTATAGGGGGTACTGACATGAAAGTTATAGGAGATTTTGCCAATGGAACTGACCTCACTATTTATAAGATTAAACAACTTAATACAGCTACTCCTTTGAATGTTCAGGCCAATCAACAGGGTGAAATCTGGTTGGTAATAGGCACAGATTCCGGTTTCGAGGGAAAAACAACGATATTCTACAATTCAATTCAAGCAACTATTAAATAATCTTATAATCAAACTTTTAGCGTCTGAATGACTAACAAACTTCGGGTAAATACCAAAGCAGTTTATTCCATTAATTTCCTAAGAGTTATATATTCTATCATCGCATTATTTTGCATTTTCGGTATCTTCAAAAAAGTATAGTTAGTGTTTTTAGGAATTTCAGGAATGATAGTTGACGTAAATGCTCAAAAATTAAGTCCAACTGCTACTGTTGAGACTAAGGTTATTGATTATAATGGCAAAAAGGTGAAGGCAAAAAAGCTCATTGTCTATTCAGAGATCCCAATGTCAATTGACAAAGCTTGGAACAACGTAAAAACCCCGGACCTATTACAGTTTGTGGCAAAGGGAATGATAAAATTCAAATTTGTGGATGGAGATTTCCCTAAACAATGGGAAGTTGGACAAACCTATGGGTTTAAGACCCGTGTATTCGGCATTATTCCTTTTGGAGGAATTCACTATCTCTTTGTTGACAAAATTGATGATGGTAATTATATGCTATCAACTAAAGAATGGGATAGCGGAGCAAAAGTTTGGAATCATACGATAACAATGAGAGAGTTGGGTGAGGACAAAATATATTATGAAGACTCCATTACGATTTACGGTGGAATATTGACTGGATTTATTACTTCTTTTGCTAAGCGTTTTTATAAATACCGCCAACAACGATGGCAACTTGTAGCATCAAATAATCTTAAATTCGGGGAATAAATCAGTATAACCTCTCAATACGTAAGTATGAAAATCCATACAACAATGCCCGGCACCTTAAAGCCCTTCTTTCGTGAAGAGTTAGAACTTGCTAGTAAATATTTCTCAATTAACGATTTTAACTCAAGCTGGCTCCATCTGGAGAGAGCCCATATACTTGGCCAACCTTATCCCTACCACCATACCTTAGTTCATTGGAAAATGTTACTTTTTGGAATCAAAATAAAAGACTCAAAAGAGATAGTCGGGCAAATTCCACGTTTGCTTGTTGGTGGAATTAAATCTTTTGTTGGAGAAATTCCGGTTGGCAATACCGGCGGATCCAATGTGCCACCGCTGAAAAGTATGGAGATACCAGCCGAATTGAAAAAGATTATTGAAGAGCATAATTTATAAAATCCAAATCCTGCAATTTTAAAGAAAGTTTAACCCTTTAATTAACAGATAGTCACATTCTCAATCATCACATTGTTTTGCATCTTTCGAGGAAAAGAGGAGCAGAAAAAAGCCTCATAGAAATATGAGGCTTTTTATTTGTCTATCAGTTCGTTAGGTTTTTGCATCTTTTGTTTTTTCTTTTGATTAGCTTTAAAACATATTCCTTTTTTTTATAAATACTACAGGACCATCTTCTCCAATACTGATAATTATATTAGATGCCTTTCACATTTTTAATGCTGATTGAGAAATTGAATATCATGACCGAAACATTTTTTGAATATTTCACACCTGAAACTAGTTATCAATCAAAATAAATAACACTTTTTCATGTTAATAAATAGTATTATGAAACCCATAAAAAAGATTCTTGATTCAATTATTACCCCCCTTATTAGGAAAATTCTTAGTGAGAAAAGTCAAGATATAAAACTAGCAAGACAAATTAAGGCACTAGTTGAAACTGTTGAATATGTTGATAATAACATGCATTCGATTAATTCAGTTGATACTCCTATTAAGATACATGATGTCGCTTTATATCATAGGAAAATTGATGGTCTTTTTTTAGAATTTGGAGTTTTTAATGGTCTTACAATAAATTATATTTCAACAAAGATAGATCGTGAAATAATTTTTGGTTTTGATTCTTTTGAAGGCTTACCAGAATTTTGGAGAGATGAATTTGATAAAGGAGTTTTCAATGTAGACAATAATTTACCAAAGGTAAATCCTAATGTTAAGTTAATTAAGGGTTGGTTTGACCAAACACTTAAAAATTTTAAAATTGATAAACCAATTGCATATCTACATATAGATTGTGATTTATATTCATCAACAAAGACAATTTTCGATTATTTAGGACCGCATATTATACCTGGAACAATTATCGTTTTTGATGAATATTTTAATTACCCCGGTTGGAAGCATGGTGAGTTTTTGGCGTTTAAAGAATTTATACAAATGAAGAATCTACAATATGAATATATTTCATATTGTAGAACTCATGAACAAGTTGCAGTTATTATAAAGTAGCTTTTTTTATAATCAATTAAATTTATTTAGGGTCCCCTATTTTGCATCTATCGAGGAAAAGGTGAGCAGATATAAAAGTAAAAGGGTTACACTGTAAAAGTGTAACCCTTTTTGCATTCAAAAAATATAATTTAACAAGAATAAATTGTTATTCATTTAATATTTATTGTTTTTCAATAAATTTATTACCTTTGTCATTAAATTTAATGAAAGATAATAATGAATACTCAAAATTTTAAGGCACTTGAAAGGAGCTCAACCCTATTCTTAAAGTTAATTCTCTTGGTTTTAAGTATTGGAGTCTTAGTTTTATGTGGATTCTTACTTTATCAAATTACCCAATCGGATTCTTTAGGTTATTACCGCCCAATATTGATTGGTGTAGTTATTTCAACAATTCCGTTACTATATATTTTTTATCAAGCTTTTCATTTATTAAATAATATTGATAGGAATTTATCATTAACCGACTCCTCAGTTAATTCATTACGAATTATAAAAGTATGTTCATTTCTAATAAGTTTAACTTATTTGATTGGTTCGCCATTTATTTTCAATGTTGCCGAACGAGATGATGCTCCAGGTGTCGTACTAATTAATCTCATTTTAATTGTAGGCCCCTTATCTGTTGGAGTATTTGCATACATCTTACAGAAACTTCTAATCAATGCCATAGGATATAAATCCGAAAACGAGTTAACCATATAATTTATGGAAATTATTGTGAATCTTGATGTAGTAATGGCACAAAGAAAAATGTCATTAAATGAATTATCCGAGAAAGTAGGGATATCCCTTTCTAATCTTTCAATATTAAAGACCGGTAAAGCAAAAGCAATCCGATTTTCAACATTAGCGACACTGTGTGAAGTCCTAGATTGTCAGCCTTCAGATATATTAGAATATAAGAAATAGGTGTAAAAAAATAGATACTATGATGAATAAAAAATGGGGTGTTTTCTACCCCTTATTATTGTTGCTTTTACCATTGATAGGTATGTTTGTTTCAAATGAAGTCAATTGGAGTTTTTTTGACTTCATTATTATGGGTATACTTATTCTTTCCTTTAGTCTTGGTATCAAGCAAGCCTTAAAGACAACAAAAAATATAAAATATCGAATTCTTATAATTGGGATAATTTTAATCCTATTCTTATTAATATGGGCCGAATTGGCCGTTGGTATTTTTGGAACTCCCTTTGCAGGGAGTTGATCCACCCTTGTTTTTTCAGTTTAAATAAGTACTTCAAGGCTAAAACCCTTTTCAGTGTCATCTATTTTTCAAATAATTAACTAGAACAAACTGCATACGTTTTTCCACTAATTTTATCTTAAATTTGAGCCAAACATCGGATACAACTTTTATTAAAATATGGAAAACAATACAGAAGCAAAATGCCCATTTGGCTACGGTCAAGGTGCCCCTCGACACACCACAGCAGGCGCACTATCCAATGCAAATTGGTGGCCTAAGCAACTAAACCTGAGAATTTTAAATCAAAATTCTCCGCTATTAAACCCCTATGGCGAAAGCTTTGATTATGCCAAAGAGTTTAAGAGTTTAGATTTAGATGCCCTTAAAAAAGATCTTTTTGCCTTAATGACCGATTCGCAAGATTGGTGGCCGGCAGATTATGGCCATTATGGTCCATTTTTTATTCGCATGGCCTGGCATAGCGCAGGTACCTACCGAGTTACCGATGGTAGGGGTGGTGCAGGTGCCGGAACACTCCGTTTTGCACCCTTAAACAGCTGGCCCGATAATGGTAATTTAGATAAAGCACGCCGCTTGCTTTGGCCAATTAAACAAAAATACGGTCGTAAAATTTCTTGGGCCGATTTAATGATATTAACAGGAAACTGTGCCTTGGAATCGATGGGATTTGAAACCTTCGGTTTTGCAGGTGGCCGCGAAGATGTATGGGAACCCGAAGGAGATGTGTATTGGGGGCCAGAAACCGAATGGTTGGGCGATAAACGCTACACTGGCGATCGTCAATTAGAAAATCCATTGGGAGCCGTTCAAATGGGTTTAATTTATGTAAATCCAGAAGGCCCTAACGGCAACCCAGATCCCTTAGCCTCAGCTAGAGATATTCGCGAAACCTTTGCCCGTATGGCCATGAACGACGAAGAAACTGTTGCTTTGGTAGCTGGTGGACACACCTTTGGAAAAGCCCACGGTGCTGGAGATACAGCCCTAGTTGGTCCCGAGCCAGAAGGTGCACCCATTGAAACACAGGGTTTTGGTTGGATAAATAGTTTTGGAACCGGTAAAGGAGCGCATACCACTACCAGCGGTATTGAAGGAGCATGGACTCCAACGCCAATTGAGTGGGATAATAGTTATTTTGATACCCTATTTGGTTACGATTGGGAATTGACAAAAAGCCCAGCCGGAGCACAACAGTGGGCGCCAAAAGGCGGTGCAGGCGTTACTGTACCCGATGCACACGATGCCTCTAAAATGCATGCACCGATGATGACCACAGCCGATATGGCTTTGAGAATGGATCCGGCCTATGAGAAAATCTCGAAACGTTTCCACCAAAACCCAGCAGAATTTGCAGACGCTTTTGCAAAAGCCTGGTTTAAATTAACCCACCGTGATATGGGCCCAATTGCTCGTTATTTGGGTAAAGAGGTTCCAACCGAAACCTTAATTTGGCAAGACCCCATTCCTGCAGTTGATTACAAAGTAATAGATGCGCAAGATATTGCTAGCCTTAAAACACAAATTTTAAACTCTGGCTTAAGCATTGCTCAATTGGTAAGCACCGCTTGGGCATCTGCCTCTACTTTCCGTGGTTCTGATAAACGTGGCGGTGCCAATGGTGCTCGTATTCGTTTAGCCCCACAAAATACCTGGGAAGTAAATCAACCAGCAAAATTAGCAAGCGTTTTGAGTGCTTTAGAAACTATTCAAAAAGCATTTAACAGCCAAGCTGCTGGAGGCAAACAAGTTTCTGTAGCCGATTTAATTGTTTTAGGTGGTTGTGCAGCGGTAGAAGCGGCGGCTAAAAAAGCTGGTTACGCTATAACCGTTCCGTTTACCCCAGGCCGCACCGATGCCACGCAAGAACAAACCGATGTAGAATCTGTAGCATACTTAGAACCGAAAGCAGATGGCTTCCGTAATTTTATTGCGGCAGACCAACATATTCCGGCTGAGGAATTATTATTGGATAAAGCCCAATTATTAACCTTAACTGCTCCAGAAATGTCTGTTTTAGTTGCAGGTATGCGTGTATTGGGTGCCAATGCTTATGGTGCGCAACATGGCGTGTTTACCAAAAATCCGGAAACATTAAGCAACGATTTCTTTGTGAACTTGTTGGATATGAGCACCAAATGGGAAGCATCATCTGCCTCTCAAAATGAATTTGTTGGTCGCGATCGTACTACAGGTGATATCAAATGGACCGCTACTCGTGCCGATCTAATTTTTGGATCGAATTCTCAATTACGTGCCTTGGCAGAAGCTTATGCTTGTGCCGATTCGAACGAAAAGTTTGTGCACGATTTTGCGACTGCTTGGTCTAAAGTAATGAATTTAGATCGTTTCGATTTAGTTTAAATACTTCCTGTATAAACAGTTAAAGGCGGCTCGGTATACCGGGCCGCCTTTTTTTATTTAAAAATTTAACAAATTAAGTTTTATGTGTAGCTTAGAATATTACTCACCAAAAAAATAAAAAATGAAAAAAATCCTATTCTTATGTTTCGTTGGGCTATCACTTGCTGCATGTAAAAACGAAAGTGCAAAGCAAGCTCAAATAGAAGCCGACAATGTTAAATCATATAATCACGTGTGGGATGTGGTTGTAAACGAAGGTCGCACCAACATTTTAGATACTGCCTACGCTGAGGATATTGTTTTGCATCACACTAAGCCCGAAACAAAGGGTAAAGCAGGCGCAAAAGCTTACTATGCTAATTTCGTAACCGGTTTTTCTGATCGCAAATTTACCGTGGTTGAAAGCTTTGCAAAAGGCGAAAAATTAGTGAAGTATTGGCGCTTTACAGGTACGCACACTGGCGTATTTTTTGGCATTCCGGCTACGGGTAAAAAAGTGGATGTAATTGGTTGTACCATTGCTAAAGTAGTGGACGGTAAAATTACCGAAGAGCAAGATTTCTTCGATAATTTAGAATTCTTGCAACAATTGGGTATTATTCCACGCTAATAAAAAAGGAATACCTAGTTAACTGAAATCAGCATTAAAAATTTAGTTGCTTTTTATATTTTAGCTCCTATATTTGTTGCATGACATTTACAAATCCACAAGGCATGAATTGGTGGCGCTCTCCTTTAAACAGGGTGGGCACACTTGCTAGGATTTTGTGGCGTTAAGCCTCAATTACATATTCCAGAAGGGTCTACCGGTGTTAACGGGTGGACCCTTCGTCGTTTAACGACCTCCGCTTTCGAATCCCGTTTTCATCTACACACATTTTTTAACACATTAACTCACAGCTAGAGATGAAAATTTATTTGACTAAAGAAGAAATGCCTACGCATTATTACAACATTGTTGCCGATATGGTAAACAAACCCTTACCACCCTTACACCCTCAAACCAAGCAGCCGGTAGGGCCGCAAGATTTAGCCCCATTATTTCCTATGGAATTAATTAAGCAAGAAGTAAGCACCGAGCCCTATATTGAAATACCCGAGCCAGTACGAGAAGTATATGCCATTTATAGACCAAGTCCATTGGTACGAGCCGAGCGTTTAGAAAAAGCCTTAGGAACTACCGCTAAAATTTTTTACAAATACGAAGGAGGCAGCCCCAGCGGATCGCATAAAACCAATACCGCCATTGCGCAAGCCTATTACAACAAACAAGAAGGGGTAAAAAAAATAGTAACCGAAACCGGTGCCGGACAATGGGGTACGGCCTTAAGTTTTGCTTGCGCTCAGTTCGATTTAGAATGCGAAGTGTTTATGGTTCGGGGTAGTTTTGACCAAAAACCTTACCGTAAATCTATTATGGAAACCTTTGGTGCTAGCGTACATCCATCGCCAAGTACTTTAACTGAAGTCGGAAAATCTAATTTAGCTAAAGATCCTAAATCGCTGGGTTCTTTAGGCATCGCCATTAGCGAAGCGGTAGAAGTTGCCGCACAGGATGAAAAAGCTCATTATGCACTAGGTAGTGTGCTTAATCACGTATTGTTGCATCAAACCATTATTGGGCAAGAAGCGCAAACCCAATTCGAAAAAGTGGGGCTTTACCCCGATGTAGTAATTGCTCCCTTAGGTGGAGGTTCTAATTTTGCCGGCATTGCTTTTCCTTTTGTGGGCGAAATGCTCAGAGGCGGACGTAAAATACGTGCTGTAGCAGTAGAACCTGCCTCATGTCCTAAATTAACCCGTGGCGTATTTGGCTACGATTTTGGC
Source organism: Sphingobacteriaceae bacterium (assembly GCA_044239195.1). GTDB lineage: Bacteria > Bacteroidota > Bacteroidia > Sphingobacteriales > Sphingobacteriaceae > JAIPAN01. The sequence goes on from JBIIBV010000041.1 coordinate 10,913, forward strand.
GATAGTGTTGGCTATACTCCTTTATTGCCCATGTATAGCTTAGGTCACGATTTTATGCCCCCAGGCTTACATGCCGGCGGTTTGCGCTACCATGGAGCCAGTGCCTTATGCAGTCAGCTGTTAAAAGATGAATTGATTGAAGCTGTAGCCATACAGCAATTAGAATGTTTTAGGGCGGGTTTGTTGTTTGCTAAAGCCGAAGGGGTTTTGCCTGCACCCGAAGCCAACCATGCAATTGCCCAGGTAATTCGCGAAGCAAATGAAGCCACCGCCAAAGGCGAAGAACGAGTTATTTTATTCAACTTATGCGGCCATGGCCACTTCGATTTAACTGCTTACGATGATTTTATACAAGGCAAGTTGCAAGATCACGTGCTAGATGAGGAGGCCTTACAAGCAAGTGCCCTCGGTGTACTAGCGGTTTAAACAAAAAAGCCTCCCGAATTTCGGGAGGCTTTTTTTAGCTAGCAACTTTTCGGCTAAGCGTGCTTGGTAGCGACCCGATGAGGTAAAGCAATATGAAGCCTATACCCACAAACTTTGCTGAAGCAATACTAGCCGTTGCGCAAATTGAGCCTACCGAATAATGCCCCAAAATACTGCTGAGCATTAACATATTCTCTATAACATCGAGTGCTGCTGCAATATAGGCCACTGCTATTAGTTTGGTGCCTAAACTTTTTAACCAGCTAAGCCGATGCTTAGAAATGGTAATTTTTAGCGATTGAATAAAGAAAAAGGTATACGCCGGGATAAAAAGAAAATCCAAGCCAATATTCAGCACCACATTTTGCTGGGTCCATACTGCTAAAATTTGTTGGAGTTGAGCCACGCTGCTGGCTAACTCCAGCGACACAATCCCCAGTGGCGTAAAATCCGTTTTTAAACCAGCGCCCTGTGTTTGCATGATTAGAGCGGTAGCCAAGACGCTTAGCAAGCTGAGGATCCATTTTGTTTTTGGTGTCATTGCTTGTGGTTTTAATCTTATAATGCTTGGTTTATCGTTTCTAAAGATACATCATCGGCAATCAATAAGAGGTTTGTGCCATCAATATCTATTCGGTATATCCTTCGTTCTTGACCATTTTGACTATTAGCAGAAAAAAAAACTTTTTGTCCATCCGGTGAAACCTGAAAGTAACCATTGAGCTGATAATTATTTGGAAGCATTGGAATGTTAATTTTAGTTTTACCCGTGCCATCGTAATTGCATTTCCAATACTCTGTTACACCATTGTTGTTTTTAAGGAAAGTGATAATGCCTAAATTACGGCTAGGGATATCCACCTGTGCACTTGCTTCTTTGTTACAGCTCAAACTCACAATAGAAAGGCCGGCTGAAAGTAAAAACAATGCGATTAAAGAATAAGTAATTCGTTTCATAAAAATTGGTTTTAAGTAAATCTAAATTAAAAAATTAATTCAATTTGATCTACAATCTGGCAAATACCGTACTTTTGCAGCATGAGTACCGTACACGTAGGCTTGGTGCAAATGACTTGCACCGCCAGCAAAGAAGAAAACTTACGTAAAGCCATCGAAAAAACACGGGAGGCCGCCGCTAAAGGCGCCCAAATAGTGTGTTTACAAGAATTATTCACCTCTTTGTATTTCTGTGATGAAGAAAATTACGACAATTTTTCCTTGGCCGAAACCATTCCTGGTCCATCTACCGATAGTTTAGGTGCTTTAGCCAAAGAATTGGGTGTGGTAATTATTGCTTCTTTGTTTGAAAAACGTGCGCAAGGCTTGTACCACAATACCACCGCTGTATTAGATGCCGATGGTACCTATTTGGGTAAATACCGAAAAATGCATATTCCCGATGATCCGGCCTATTACGAGAAATTTTATTTCACCCCCGGAGATTTAGGCTATAAAATATTTAAAACCAAATTTGCTACCCTTGGTGTGCTTATTTGTTGGGATCAATGGTACCCCGAAGCGGCTCGTATTACGGCTTTAATGGGTGCCGAAATTTTGTTTTATCCCACTGCCATTGGTTGGGCTACTTCGCAAAACGAAGCTACCAATACCGAACAATACAATGCGTGGCAAACCATACAACGTAGCCATTCGGTGGCCAATGGTGTACACGTGGTGAGTGTAAATAGAGTTGGCTTTGAACAAGATGGTGCTATGAAATTTTGGGGAGGTTCATTCGTAAGCAACCCTTTTGGAAGCATTTTATACCAAGCCTCACACGATCAAGAAGAAGTACACGTACAAGCCCTCGATTTGAAAAAGACAGACGAATACCGTACGCACTGGCCTTTTTTAAGAGATCGCCGTATTGATTCATATCAACCCATTACCCAACGTTTTATCGACGAAGATTAATGAGTTTTGCTGCAACCCCTAAATCTTTAGGCTACCGTTTCCCAGCCGAATTTGAACAACACGAAGCTACGTGGCTAAGTTGGCCACATAAAGAGGCTAGTTGGCCAGGTAAATTAGATGCCGTTTATCCTTTTTATGCTCAATTCGTAAAAGCGCTTGCCGAAAGTGAAAAAGTGCGCATCAATGTGGCCGATGAAGCGATGAAAAATTTCGCCTTGGGACATTTGAACGCTGCCGGTGTAAACCTAGAACACGTAGCATTCTTTTTTCATCCTACTAACGATGCTTGGTGTAGGGATCACGGCCCTGCATTTTTAGTTAATCCGCAGGCGGAGCAGAAAAAAGTGATTGTAGACTGGGGTTATAATGCCTGGGGCGGCAAATACCCGCCCTTCGATTTAGATGATGTAATTCCCACCCTTATCGGAAAAGAATTTAACATTCCCGTTTTTCATCCGGGTATTGTGATGGAAGGTGGCTCGGTTGAATTTAACGGAGCCGGAACGCTTTTAACTTCTACTGCTTGTTTACTCAATCCAAATCGGAACCCTCACCTTAACCAGGAACAAATTGAGGAATACCTCCGAAATTATTATGGAGTAGACCAAATTTTATGGGTAGATGAAGGTGTGGTAGGCGACGATACCGACGGCCACATTGACGATACCGTTCGTTTTGTGAATGAAAATACGGTGCTTACGGTGGTAGAAGAAAATCCGGCCGATGAAAACTACGACCTTCTTCAGCATAATTTAAACCAATTAAAGGCCATGCGTTTACCCAATGGCCAGGCCTTAAACATTATAGAGTTGCCCATGCCCGATGCAGTGGTTTACGACGATCAGCGTTTACCAGCATCGTATGCTAATTTTTACATCGCCAATACTTCGGTAATTGTGCCAACATTCCGTTGTGCCAAAGACGAAAAAGCCTTGCAAATTATTCAATCTTGCTTTCCTACTCGAAAAGTGATTGGTATAGATTCAACCGAAATTATTTGGGGATTGGGTAGTTTTCATTGCCTCAGCCAGCAAGAGCCGGCTTGTTAGTGTAATTAACTAATATTAATGCTAATTACATGGCCAATGCCGTAGGTAACTGCGGCGGCGGCTAGTCCGAAGAAAACCTGCCTAAAGCCCGAATACCAAACGTTTTTGCCAGTGAATAAAGTAATCGCAGCACCAATTATGAATAAACCTACAGCACTCCCTGCAACGCTAAAAGCGATGGCAGTAAAGCCGGTGGTAAAGAAAAATGGCAATACGGGGATAATAGCCCCAATGGTAAACAGTAAGAACGAATAAATGGCAGCTTCGGTTGCCGAGCCTTGTAGTTCTTCGGCATTGATACCCAATTCTTCTTTTACCAAGATTTCGTGTGCGTGGGTTTTATCTTTCATTACTTCGGTGGCCATGGCTTGGGCTTGCTTTTCTTCAATGCCCTTGGTCATGTAAATAAGGGCTAATTCTTGGCGTTCTCCTTCGGGGTTAGTTTCCAACTCTTCCATTTCAATCTCCATCTGATTTTCGTAGAGTTCTTGCGAACTCTTTACCGAAATCCACTCTCCGAGCGACATGGATAATGCGCCTGCTAACATACCTGCTAAGCCTGCAATTAGTACACCCGAACCACCGGCCGTGGCTCCTGCTATGCCCATTACCAAGCTGAAGTTAGATACCAACCCATCGTTACCGCCCAATACGGCGGCCCGAATGGCGTTGCCACCTACCGATCGGTGGCGACTCTCGAATTTGGAGATATATGCTCCAGCTCGTTTACTATCTTTCTCAACTATGGACCGTAATATTTTTACGTGATTGGTTTCGGTGCCAGTAAGTTCTAGTTTATGTTCTTTTTTTGTTTTAATAACTGCATTAGAGATACTTTTTTCAGTATCCATAAGCGTACCTAGTACGTAATCGTAGCCAAAAATTTTGCCAATGGT
>JBIIBV010000105.1:0-3863 GCA_044239195.1 Sphingobacteriaceae bacterium
AGAGCGAATAAAGGCATGCACTTCTTGCGCTTGCGCTGGTGAGGCCGTTAAACCGGTACCAATGGCCCAAACAGGCTCATACGCTAGCACTACAGCACTAAATGCATCGGCCGAAAGGTGAAAAATACCTTTTTGCAACTGCGTTTTTAATAGCTCAAAAAATTTACCAGACTCACGCTCTTGCAAAGTTTCACCAATGCAAAAAATAGGTTTTAAGTTATTTGCCAAAGCGGCATCAACTTTTTCGGCTAGTAAAGAATCGCTTTCAGCAAAATACTGACGACGCTCGGAGTGGCCTAAAATAACATATTCTGCACCTACCGATTGAATCATGGAAGCTGATACTTCTCCAGTATAGGCTCCAGCCGCTGCTTGGTGGCAATTTTGTGCCCCAAGGGCAACATTTGGTGTTTGCTTAGCCAATTGCGCCAAGGCATTTAAATGAATAAATGGCGGGCAAACAATTACTTGTTGACTTCCTAATACTTCATCTTGAATCATGGTTAATACTTCAGAAAACAGGGCAGTTCCTGCAGTAAAGTCTTGATTCATCTTCCAATTTCCGGCAACAATTTTCTTTCTCATAAAGGGGAGTTTGCTGTATTAAAACCTGCGAAAGGCTTGTGTTTTTTCAAAAATATGTGTTAAAATGTTTTTTTCAATCTCATCAAATACCCTATTTCGGCGTTCGTAAGCCCGTTCGGCAGTTTCAAAAACCTTAGCCAATGGATAAACTTCTAAACCCTGAGCACCGCCCCAAGCAAAATTGGGTATAAAATTACGTGGATAACCAGCACCAAATACGTTGGCACTTACCCCAACCACGGTACCGGTATTAAACATGGTATTGATGCCACATTTGGCATGATCGGCCATAATGAGGCCACAAAATTGCAAGCCCGTTTTACGGAAACTCTGCTTGGCATAGTCCCACAAACGCACTTCGCTATAGTTATTTTTCATATTAGAATTGTTGGTATCGGCACCAATATTGCACCATTCGCCCAATACCGAATTGCCTAAAAAACCTTCGTGGCCTTTAGAAGAATAGGCAAATAAAATCGAATTGTTGACCTCACCTCCAACTCGGCAATGTGGCCCAATGGTGGTGGCTCCGTAAATTTTGGCACCCATTTTTACCTGAGAATGTTCGCCCAAGGCAAAAGAACCACGAATATGGCTTCCCTCCATAACCTGTGAATTTTTAGCCAAGTAAATAGGTCCATCTAGCGTATTAAACGTAGCACACTCGGCTGTAGCCCCTTCTTCGGCAAAGAAATTGCTTCCTAAAATGGTGTTTGTAGCACTTATTTTGGCCGATGTTCTACCAGCTGTAAGCAAGGTAAAATCCTTGCGCAACTCTACATCGTTATGGCTAAATAAATCTTCTGGATAGGTAATCTTAATAAAAGAGCCTGTATACGCTATACTTTTATAGCTCGAAAAATTAGTATAATCAAAACTTTGCGCTTCTTTTTCAGACAGCTTTACCGCAATCAAAACCTGTTCAGCAACCAATGATTCACTTACTTGCAAGGACTTAATGACTTTCACCAACTCCTCATCGGGACAAATAGAACCGTTTATAAATAAATTATCATCAGCTAAATCCATAGGGAACTTCTCTTGAAGATATCCTTCAGTTACAAAAGAATAACTTGTTGCCGAAAGGCGCTTGGCCCATTTTTCGGCAATAGTGAGTATGCCTATCCTAAAATCGGCTACCGGGCGGGTAAACGACAAAGGCAATAGGCTTTCTCGTGATGCATCATCAAAAAATAATATACTCATGTAACAAAAATAAAAAAAGTCCCGACTGTTAGGCCGGGACTTCGGTATATTTTTTTGGTTTCGATTACTTTTTAGCGTAACGATTTTTGAATTTATCGATACGACCAGCGGTATCTACCAATTTCATTTTACCAGTAAAGAACGGGTGTGAAGTGTGTGAAATCTCTAATTTTACTAGAGGATATTCGTTACCATCTTCCCATTTGGTAGTTTCTTTAGATTCTATGCACGATTTAGTGATAAAAGCATAGTCGTTAGACATGTCTTTAAATACAACTAATCTGTAGTTTTTTGGGTGTAAATCAGCTTTCATTTCCGTCAATTAATTTCAGAGGTGCAAATATAGTGCTAATTGTGAAAACAAAAAAGCGATACACAAAAAATATTTAGGAATTTATTTCTTGGCAAAGTTCTACGAGCACCCCATTGGCATCTTTTGGATGCACAAAACATATCCATTTATTATCGGCACCACGTTTAGGCACTTCATTTAACAAGGTAAAACCTTCAGCTTTTAATCGAGCCATTTCCACTTGTATATTTTCTACGGCAAAAGCAATATGATGCATACCCTCTCCTTTTTTCTCAATAAACTGAGCAATAGCACTTTGCTCAGTAGTAGCCTGCAAGAGCTCAATTTTATTCGGGCCCGACTTAAAAAAAGCAGTCAAAACACCTTCCGACACTACTTCTTCGGTTTTATACGGAGCTACACCAAGCAAGCGTTCGTAAACCTCACAAGCCTCTTGTAAATTACGTACCGCAATACCAATGTGCTCTATCTGTTTCATGTGCATATGTAAAGGTATAAAAATGACGATTGAATGGCGATTATATAGCACAAAAAACCCTTTTCAGAAAAAATATTTTTTTATCTTTGAGCATTAATTTAAACTGAATCTAAATAAGAATCAATGAAATTACCTTTATATTTCGACAACAATGCCACTACACCCATGGATCCACGGGTATTGGAAGCCATGTTGCCTTATTTTACCGAAAAGTTTGGAAACTCGGCTAGCCGTAACCACGCTTTTGGATGGGCCGCTGAAGAAGGTGTAGATTATGCCCGCGAACAAGTTGCTCAGCTTATTGGTGCCAATGAGAAAGAAATTATTTTTACTTCTGGCGCTACCGAAGGCGACAACTTGGGTATTAAAGGCGTGTTCGAAATGTATCAGGATAAAGGAAACCACATTATTACCTGTGTAACCGAACATAAAGCAGTGTTAGACACCTGCAAACACCTAGAAAAACTAGGTGCCCAAGTAACTTATCTTCCGGTAAAAGAAGATGGATTGTTAGATTTAGCGTTATTAGAAGCCGCCATGACTCCGCAAACCATATTAGTTTGTATCATGTATGGCAATAACGAAATTGGTGTAATTCAGCCTGTAAAAGAAATTGCAGCCATTGCCCATAAGCATGGCGCCCTATTTATGACCGATGCTACCCAAACGGTAGGTAAAATTCCGGTAAACGTAGATGCAGATGGTATTGACTTAATGGCTTTTACCGCACATAAAATGTACGGACCTAAAGGCGTTGGTGCCTTATATGTACGTCGTAAAAACCCAAGAGTAAAGGTAACGGCCCAATTAGATGGCGGTGGCCACGAACGCGGTATGCGCTCTGGAACCTTAAATGTAGCCGGTATTGTGGGCTTTGGTAAAGCTTGTGAAATCTGCCGTTTAGAAATGGATAAAGATGCTAAACGATTATCGGCCTTAAGAGATAAATTACAAAGTGGATTAACCGTTTTAGAAGAAAGTTATGTAAACGGAAACGTGGCGAATCGTTTGCCACATACAGCTAATATCTCTTTTAAATATGTAGAAGGCGAAGGTTTAATGATGGCCATGAAAGACTTAGCCGTTTCTTCAGGTTCGGCTTGTACATCGGCTTCTCTAGAGCCATCTTATGTATTAAAAAGCTTAGGCCTTTCCGATGATTTGGCACATTCTTCTATCCGTTTTGGCTTGGGTCGTTTTACTACCGAAGAAGAAGTAGATTTTGCCATTGAGCAAACCAAACATGCTGTAAATCACCTTCGCGAACTTTCTCCATTATGG
>JBIIBV010000089.1:0-3859 GCA_044239195.1 Sphingobacteriaceae bacterium
TTTGGCGTTAAATACCCCAAGGTATAATACCAAAAGGGCTAAAATGGATAGGGTGATGATGGCGTTCATATTAGTGTATAGCTAAAATTTTTGCGTTAACTACTTGTAATAAAGAGTTAACGGCCGGTTCGGTAAGGTTTAAAATAGGTTGCGGAAACACCCCAATTAAAATAATTAAGCTGCAAATGGTATAGAGTACCATTTTTTCGGTAAAATCTAAATCAGCAAAGGCAGCGGTGGCTTTATTACTTTCTCCCAACATGATGTGTTGGTAGGCACGCAGCATATAAACTGCACCAAAAATGATGGTTAGGCCGGCAATAACCGCCGCCCACACATTGTATTGATATAGCCCCATCAACAATAAAAATTCGCCAATAAAGCCATTGGTTAATGGCAAAGCCACCGAACCCAATAACACAATTAAAAAAGTAATGGCTAATTGTGGTGCCGAGTTAGCAATACCACCCATAGCACTCATTTCACGGGTACCCAAGCGGCGAATGATGATGTCTAACACAAAAAACATACCCACCACGTTGATACCGTGGTTCAACATCTGAATCATGGCGCCTTGCAAACCCTGTACATTCCACACAAAAATACCGGCGGCAATTAAACCCACGTGGCTAATAGAAGAGTAGGCTACCAAGCGTTTTACGTCTTTTTGCGTAAAGGCAATAATAGCAGCATACACCACACCAATAATAGATAAGGCTAAAGCAATAGGTCCCCACTGATTAAAGCCAAGCGGAGCGATGGGAATTAACCAACGAATAACACCGTAAATACCCATTTTTAGCATGATGCCCGAAAGCAACATGGTTCCGGCGGTAGGCGCCTCGGTATAGGTATCGGGCTGCCAGGTATGGAATGGGAAAATAGGCATCTTAATGGCAAAGGCAATAAAGAAGGCTAAAAATACCCAACCTTGCGTTTGTGTATCGAGGTTTAAGGCATAAAAATCTTCAATAGCAAAGGTTTTTCCTGGGGTTTGCAGGTGTAAAAAGATGATGGCTATAAGCATCAACAAACTACCAAAAATGGTGTATACAAAAAATTTAAGGTTTACTTGTATACGATTTGCGCCACCCCAAAGTGCACAAATAAAATAAATAGGAATAAGGGCTGCTTCCCAACCTACATAAAATAAAAAGGCATCTAAAGCGGTAAACACTAACAATAAACCTGCTTGCATAAAAAATAGCAAGGCATAAAAAGCATTGGGGTTATCGTATTCGTGTTTGGTACTGGCCAATACAATAAGCGGAACCAAAATATTGGTTAATAAAACCAATAACATGCTAATGCCATCGATGCCTAGCGTAAAACGGATGCCTTGAGAAGCTATCCAAGGGAGATCTACCAAGAATTGGGTGCCACTGTTCGGGTTAAATACGCTTAATGCAAGCGTAGTAAAGAACAATGGTAATAAAGATGCACCAAATGCCCATTTTTTAACGCTCGTTCCTTTTATTAAAGCGACTAAGCTGAGTGCTACCGGAAAAAGTAAAATAAGTAATAAGTGGTTCATCGCTTATGCTAAATAGTAAAATCCGTAAATCAAAAGGGCCACAATTCCGGCCACCATCATAAAAATATAAAAGCCTACGTTTCCTGTTTGAATAAGGCGTAAGGTTTTGCTAGCCTCCTTAGCCGTAGTACCGGCTCCATTTACCAAACCATCAATACCCAATTTATCTACCACCTTATAAAAGAAGGTAGAAATAGCATCTAATGGACGGGTAATAAGCGCTTCGTACACTTCATCGATATAAAATTTATGATACGAAAGCTTGGATAAAAACGAACGATTTTCTGAATCGCTGATAGGTAATACTTTTCGGCTTACATAGGTTACGTAAGCAATACCAATAGCAAGCAATGCTGCTCCTACCGAAATGCCCATTAATAGATATTCGGTAGCATGATCTAGGCTTACGGCTTCTCCGGATACGGCTTTGGTATACACCAACACCGGACTTAAGAATTGAGCTAACCAGTGGTGGCCTCCCAATACTTCGGGGACGCCAATTAATCCGCCAAACACCGAAAGTATAGCCAATACCACCAAAGGAATGGTCATTGATTTTGGTGATTCGTGCAGGTGTTTTTCTTGTTCTTTTGTACCACGGAACGAACCCCAAAAGGTTAGGAACAACATGCGGAACATGTAAAAAGCGGTAAGCATAGCCCCAATTACTCCAATTACCCAAAGGGTTGGATTGTGCTCGTAGACATGTGCTAAAATTTCATCTTTAGAAAAGAAACCCGAAAACGGAGGCAAGCCCGAAATGGCAATGGTTCCCATCAACATGGTGAAAAAAGTAATAGGCAGTTTGGATTTTAAGCCGCCCATGTTGCGCATATCTTGTTCGTGGTGCATGGCATGAATTACCGAACCTGCTCCTAAGAATAACAAGGCTTTAAAAAAGGCGTGGGTAATTACATGGAAAAAAGCTCCGGTATAGGCACCTACGCCTAAACCTAAAAACATATAGCCCAATTGCGAAACGGTAGAGTAAGCCAATACCTTTTTAATATCGTTTTGGGTGATGGCAATTAAAGCAGCAACAATGGCTGTGCTTAAACCCACAATGGCCACAATATTCATTGTGAGTGGCGCCAAGGTAAATAAGATATTAGAGCGGGCAATCATGTAGATACCGGCTGTAACCATGGTAGCAGCGTGAATTAAGGCCGATACAGGTGTTGGACCAGCCATGGCATCGGGTAGCCAGGTAAACAAAGGCAATTGTGCCGATTTACCGGTGGCTCCCACAAATAACAAGAGCGTAATTACTACTAAAATGGTGCTTCCTGACGGCAATAAAGCGGCTTGGGGGAACACATTGGCAAATTCTACACTGCCAAAAGTGCTGTAGATAAAGAAAACTGCTAATAGAAAACCTAAATCGCCAATGCGGTTCATAATGAAGGCTTTCTTAGCAGCGCTGGCATAGTTTGCATTGGTAAACCAAAATCCAATTAATAAGTAAGAACACAAGCCTACACCTTCCCAACCAATAAATAAGACCACGTAATTGCTTCCCAAAACAAGCAAAAGCATGAAAAAGATGAAGAGGTTTAAGTAAGCGAAAAATTTAGCAAAACCACCATCGTTGTGCATGTAGCCGGCAGAATATACATGGATTAAAAAGCCTATTCCCGTAACTATAAGCAACATAATGCTACTCAAAGGATCTACTAAAAAAGAGAACGGAATGCGTAAAGCGCCTACCTGAATCCAATCGAATAATGGAACGGTGAACGATTTTATATCCGATGCATTCAGTTCTAAAAAGATGCCTAGGCTTAGCGCAAAAGAGGCCAAGATGGCTACACTACCTATCCAAGATACGAGTGTTTTCGACCAAAAATTGCGGCCCACGCCATTAATAAGAAAACCTATTAAGGGGAAAACAGGAACTAACCAAACTAAATTTATCATGTATGCTAGGTTTACCACTTTAATTTATTCAATACATTAATATCGGCAGAGTTGGTATTGCGATAAACCATCACAATAATAGCCAAGCCAACGGCTACTTCGGCCGCAGCCAGAGCCATAATAAAAAATACAAATACCTGTCCCGCAGCATCGCCACGGTAGACCGAAAAAGCAGTAAGCAATAAGTTAACAGCGTTTAACATCAACTCAACCGACATAAAAATGACGATGGCATTGCGACGAATTAATACGCCCATTACGCCAATAGCAAAAATAATACTGCTCAATAAGATGTAATGGTTTAGGGGAATGCCTTGTATGGCTTGTGTGATATTTTCCATAGAACTTAGGCTTCTTTTTTAGCTAATAATACCGCTCCTACCATGGCCGATAATAGCAGCAAGGATG